>DLFZ01000107.1:0-4155 GCA_002482435.1 Christensenella sp. UBA7707 | reverse complement strand
CGTGAAGCAAAAATACATTCATCTTTACCTGCCGCCTCTCTCCATCATAGCCATCACTTACAACTATGTGCTTCAATGTTTCATAGATTGTTATGCTTCAAGCCCTCCCTTGCGCAATAAGTTTTCGTATTCACGCTCCAAAATGCGCGTCCACCCCGGCGAAAAGATCGGGCTGCGGCTCCGGCGCGTCCACAAACAAGCAATAGCACGTTTGCGGTACACCGTTTGCGTCGAGGTTGATTGTCGCATCTTCAACGATGATCTTTTCCGACGCGCGCAGATTTACAAGCAGGGTGTCACGTTTGTTAAAGTTGTAATCAATACACTCCATGTAAACCTCTATTTTACTATGCAATTACGGTAATAAATGCATTCATAGCCGCTTGTACATCTGCCGCCAATAAACGCACTTCAAATCTCTGCGCCCAAGTAACACCCCCGGCGGCATAGTCATATCTAGGGTCAGCTCTAAGCCATAATTTAACGGTTCCGTTAGCTGGCACGGCTACGTCTATACTTTTTATCGTTAGCACAGCCGTTTCACTATTGGCTACATCCACCCCATTTAACTGTAACTTGGCTGCCCCACCATTTTGGGTATAGGTGGCTTCAAACACTATACGATATATCCCTGCTATTTTAGCCGTGAACCCCCACCCACAGTCTGCGTAGTTAGAGATATAATCATTAGTTCCCAGCTTTGTTGCACTTACAGTTTTTTGAGCTATACCAGAGTAAAGAACGGTATCACCAGCTACTGGCGTGGTAGGAAGTTCAACACCTCCTCCCACGCTAACTCCGAAAAAATAGGTACCGTTGTAGCAAACCTCGACGACTTGCCCCGCTTTGACGGACATTTGTTTGCCGATATACTCGTAAAGCGCTTTTGCGCCGAGGTCGTTGAAATTGAGTGTGGCGTTTGCACCTGCCGCGTGAAACTGCACCGTGCGGCGAAGACCGTTTGTATATGCCGCNNACCGCAACGCCTGCGTCGGCCACGGTAAAATTCGGCGCGGTGCCGCTTGTATTAAACACCTGCTCGGCCTTTTGCAGCGCCGCGATGCCGGTGTTTGCAGCGGTTAGGTCTGCAGCCGAGGCTGCGCCTAAGGCCGCCCGTGCTGCAGCCGCATCTAAGCTGCCCGTGCCGCCCGCGGCAACGGGCAAAATACCCGCCTGCAAAGTGCCGCCCTCGCCTGTGCAAACGGCCCTATTGGCCTCCGTGCCAAGCCTGCCGTCGGATGTGATGCCGCCGTGCGCGTGGGACGCGGCCGCCGCACCGATGGTGGCGGGGGAAAGTGCATCCGTGCCGCCCGCTGCATGCTGAAAAGCGTGGTAGGAAACGTCGCCCATATCGCCCTTGTCACCTTTTTCCCCTTTATCGCCCCTGTCGCCTTTGAAAGCGCCGCTTGCATAGGCGGAAGCGATTTCGCCGTAGAGTGCTTGCCTTACGCCTTCTGCCTGCACACGAGTTGCTTCGCCTGCGGTGCGAGCGGTTTCCGCAAGCCCCCTTTGCGCCTCCGCTGTTTCGCGCTCGTTCTCTGCGTAGGTGCGTCCCTCTTCGGACACGCGGCGTGTCTGCTCCTCCAAAGAAAAGTTGGAAAAGCTCTGTTCAAGCCCCCTGCATTGCTCAATGAGGCCGACGAGCAAGGGGTGTTCATCGGTCGCCTTTACGGCATCGGAATTCAAAATGCCGCGCCTGCACTTGAAGTTGAACTTGGCGGAAGTAACGAGCGTCGTTTGCGCGACGCCCGAGTACACCTGCAGCTCGCATTCCACCATGCCCGGGGCAAACGAGGGGATGAAAAGGGAAATGCTTACGCGGTTTTCGTCAACGCTTACGCCGCCGCCCTCCACGGCGGAATCCTGCGAGGAGGTGCCGTTTGATTTTGAAAACACCGCCAGCACGCGGCAGCCGCTTAAATCCACCGGCTGGCCGTCGTCGGTGAGCGTTACGTCGATGATGTTGCCGTTGTCGCCTTCCACCACCTCGAAGGCGCGATTGGAAACCGAGCGCTTAATGTCCAGCGCCACGGAAAACCGTTTTTGGATTTGTGTCATAGATGCCTCCTTCAACATAGTCGCGAAAGTGGTACGGCCACTTTCACGAGATTGCACACTTTACCGAAAATGCTTCGCATTTCTGCGTGGCAAAGCGCGATACGTACGAAAGCCTGCGGCTTTCTTCCGTTTTGACGCACATGTCAAAGCCGGAACAAGGTCAGGGGTGGCTTATGTCGCCCGAATCCCCAGAGGCTTTACAAAGAAAAGGCGCTCTCCAATTGGAAAGCGCCCGAGAAAGGTCAAGTACCTTTGTTGCCTTATGTTCAGTATAACCGCGCCATTGTGCATGCGCAACGGCAGGTTCGGTGCAAAAACCGTGCGCCCTTACGCCGCTTTTCCCTTCTTGGGTCTGCGTTCAAGGCTTTGGTTGTAGAGCACGCCTATAAGCACGAGTCCCGCTCCCACAATTTTGCCGATGGATACCGGCGTGCCGCCGAGCGCGTCAATGGTGATGCCCGAAACGAGCTGGCTTACAAAAATGATAATGGTCATCAAAAAGGCCGACATGCGCGGCGTAATGATGTTTGCAATCACCACCACGATCACCCCGAGAAGCCCGCCTAGGTACATGCCGCTTTCGCCGAAGGTTTGCGGCAGGGAAAGCGCGGGAAACGCCTCGCCCGACAAGAAAAGAAGCACCAGCGAGAGCGAAAGCCCCGTTACATAGTTGTAAAAGGTGCCGCAATACGGGCCGATGGTACTGCTCAAACGCGCGTTCACCATGCGCCCGCCTACAATGGAAGCGCCCGCAAGGACGCCGAAAACGATCGCAACCATAGTTTTCTCTCCCCTCTTTTAAAACAGCATCATCGCCACAGCGCCCGCTGCGATAAGCGCCGCACCAACAAGCCTTCGTCCGTCGAACGGAATCTTTTTCGCGCCGAGCAACCCAAAGCTGTCAACAAGAAGCGCCGCCGCGGTTTGCCCCAGAAGCCCCAGCGCCAGCGTTATGGAAACGCCAAGCGCCGCAAAGCTCAAATTGTTGCCCACCACGCCCAAAATGCCGATGAAGCCGCCGAGATAGCTTTGCCACGGCGCGGCGCGAAGCGTGTTCTTTAAGGAGATGCGCTTGAACAAAAGCACGAGCGTTATCACAAAAAGCCCGCTCAGGTGAACGAACACAGTCGCGTGATAATTGCCCCACGCAACGCCAAGCTGCCCGTTAAAAAGGATCATCACCGCAATGAGCACGCCGCTAAAAATCGAAAAGAAAACCGTCATGGTACTCCCCCTGAAAAGCGTTTATCCGCTCCTTTTTAGAATCATACAGGATTGCCGCGCTTACGGCAAGCGCCATGGCAAAACGCAACGCGTGTGTGGTATACTGGAGGCAAACATACCGCTTCTACGGCGGGAAAGGGGCGCAAATGCGTACGCTTTACCATTCGGTATACGAAACGCTTCAACGGGTTGATTTCCCCGCGCTGTTTTCGGGGTTTCACCAATTCCCGTTTGCACTTTACGACCACAACACCGTGTATTTGCCTCAGCGTGAGATCCCTTATGACAACCGCTTTTTGGGCAACACCGCCATCGAATTTGAAGGCGGCTTTCTTGCCATATGGAACGTGGAGGAGCCGCAAAATGAAAACGTTACGGCGCTTGCTGCATCGCTTGTACACGAAATGTTCCATGCGTTCCAAAGGGAGCGCGGTGAACAGCGCTATCCATACGACTTAATTGGGCTTGACTACCCGCGCACTACGGAGGTACTTACGGCAAAGGCCGCGGAGTACGCGCTTTTGCGCGAAGCGTTTCATGAGGCTGATGTTTTGAAAAAACGCGAAGTCCTTCTTCACTTTATGGCGTGGCGAAAGCACCGCCAGGGGTGGATGGGCGACATTGTTTTGCAGGAATACCTTACAGAAACCGCCGAGGGCATGGCGGAGTATGTATCGCTCAAGGCGCTTTCAGAATTGAGTGAGCCGCTTTTTTCCGCCACGGTCGAGCGGCACTTAAAAAGCCTTTCCCTTGACGCGCCCACGGCGCTCGATATGCGAAGGCTTGCGTACGCAAGCGGCAGCCTGTTTCTTCTTGCGCTCGACGGGGCGGGGCTTTCCTTCGCGCATGAGGTAGGGGAGGAAAAGCGAACGG
>DLFZ01000174.1:527-3271 GCA_002482435.1 Christensenella sp. UBA7707 | reverse complement strand
ACGGTGCAGGTGTTGATCACATAAACATCTGCAACTTCGTCAAACTCCGCCGTTTCATAGCCGGCCTCGCGAAAAAGCTCGAGCATGGCCTGCGTTTCGTATTGGTTGACCTTGCACCCGAGCGTGCAAAAGGCTGCCTTCATCTTTCGTTACCCTTCCAGTTCATATACAAGCATGGCCGCAAGCGCCATACCTGCGGTTTCCGTGCGAAGAATGCGCCTACCTAGCGTAATGCTTTCGCCGCCCTTTGAAAGCGCAAAAGCCACTTCCTCCGGCGTAAGTCCGCCCTCCGGCCCAACAAGAACGCCTATGCTTTTCAACGCATTTCCCCTAGCTTTTGCCTCGCGCAGCGCCGTCTTAAGCGTGCGTTCACGTTCTTCTTCATAGGCGATCAAAAAAAGATCGTGTGCGGAAACATCGAGCCGGTTCAACGGCAAAATGGCACCGATCTGCGGCACGATACCACGCCGCGCCTGTTTGGCCGCCTCGTAAGCGATCCGCCTGTAGCGTTCGCGCTTCTGTTCTGATTCCTTTGCATCCAAGCGCACAACGCTCCTCGCGGCGGCAAACGGGACGATGCGGCTCACGCCAAGCTCCACGCACTTTTGGAGGATCAGCTCCATTTTGCCGGACTTTGGAAGCCCCTGATAGAGCGTAATTTCACATACGGGCTCGTTTTCACACACGCTTTTTCCAAGCAGCTCAAAACAAAGCCTGTCCTTTTCAAGTTCAAAAAGCCGCGCTTCATAATCATACCCAAGGCCGTCACAAAGTGTAACGCAATCCCCTGCGCCAAGGCGAAGCACCTTTACGATGTGCTTTACGTCGTCGCCGTAAAGATATGCCTTTTCCCCATGTATATTTTGCGGCTCCACAAAAAACCGGCTCACGGTTCAGTTCCCCCGCTTCATCTTGAGTGCCGCCCAGCCTTCCGAGGTTATGAGCTTTTCTGTTACAAGGCCGTTTTCATGCAAAGCCCGCTCCACATCCGCAAGCTTTTCAAGGATGATGCCAGAGGCGATAAATGTGCCGTTCCCCTTCAAAAAGCGTGGCACGAGCGGCGCGAGCGCAATGATGACCGAAGCGACGATGTTCGCGCACACCACATCATAAGTACGCACCGCGATTTTATCAACAAGCGAGCGGTCTTCGAGCAGGTTGCCTACAAGCATTTCATAAGCGCCGTCTGAAACATAGTTCAGCGCAGCGTTTTCGTGCGTCACCTTTTCTGCTACAGGGTCAATGTCCACCGCAACTGCGCTTTTGCAGCCAAGAAGCAGTGCCGTAACCATGAGGATGCCGCTTCCGCAGCCAAGGTCAAGCATGTCGTCGCCCGGGGTTACGCTCTGCTCCAAAAGCTCCATGCACATGCGCGTGGTGGGGTGTGTGCCCGTACCAAAAGCCATACCCGGATCGACGGAAACCACAACGCGGCCTTGCGCGTCAAAGTCGTTTTCCCACGAAGGGCGGATAAAAAGCTTTTCTCCCACCTCAATTGGCTTATAGTACGCTTTCCAGTTGTTTGCCCAATCCTCCTCGTCTACGGTGCGCACCTCAATTTCGAGGCTGCCAAGGTCAAGCCCTACATCCTCGCCGCGAAGTGTGCGAAACGACTCCTTTACAAGCCCTACAAGCGAGCGGTTTTCTTCCAAATCCGCAAGATAGGCCTTCACACAGGGGCCGCTTCTCGATGCAAGCCCTTGAAAGTCCGCAAAGTCCCAAAGGACGGCCGTATCCTTTAAAAACGCCTCCACGCCTTCCGCGCCCTCTTCAATGGAGGTCTGCGAAATGCCCAGCATATCGAGCCGCGCGCAAACCGCCTCGATGCCCTCGGAGGTTGTATGTATCGTCAATTCGATCCAGTTCATGAAAAAGCACCTCAGTTTATTCAGGTTTTCCCGTCGTTCCATACTATATTATATTTTCACGGTTTGGGCAACAAAAACGAACGGTATCTAACATAGGCACAGCGTACATTCTGCTCATAAAAAATGCGCGGGCAGGACAATGTTCATGTCTTGCCCGCGCAAAAAAGCGGAATTTTCCCTACCAAAGCTTTACCTTCTTTTTGGGCTTCCCTTCCGATACATCGTCGCCGAAGGATTCGGCAAGGCGCTTAAGAAGCTCGCGCTGTTCCTCATTCACTTTTTTGGGCACCTGCACATTGACCTTCACCATAAGGTCTCCCTTACCGGATGCGTTTAGGCGCGTTACACCCTGCTCGCGCAGGCGGAATACCGTATTGGGCTGTGTCCCCTCAGGCACAGCATACTTCACGGTTCCCTTGAGCGTAGGCACGTTGATTTCGCCGCCAAGTGCGGCCACGGTGAACGGAATGGGCATATCCATATAAAGGTCGTAGCCCTTGCGCGTAAACTGTTTGTGCGGCTTTACGGTAACGGCAATGTACAGGTCACCCGAAGGGCCGCCGTTAAAGCCCGCTTCGCCCTCGCCGCGCATGTTAAGCGACTGGCCGTTGTCGATGCCCGCAGGGATGTTGACCACGATTTTTTTAGAGCGGTTCACCCTGCCCTTGCCGCGGCATTCGGCGCACGGCTCCTTGATGATTTTTCCCGTGCCGCCGCACGCATCGCAAGAGCGCGTGGTAACAAACGAGCCAAACATGGTGTTCTGCTGTACGCGCACCTGACCGTTGCCGCCGCAGGCAGCGCATTTGACCGGCTGGGTTCCTGCCTTTGCGCCTGTTCCCTCGCACGCGGCGCAGGTTTCCTCACGCGGAATGT
>DLFZ01000174.1:0-522 GCA_002482435.1 Christensenella sp. UBA7707 | reverse complement strand
AGATTTCCTTGCGGACGCCAAACGCGGCCTCCTCAAAGGTAATGGTAAGGTTATAGCGCAAATCGTTGCCCGCGATGGGGCCGTTTCTTGCTTGTGCTCCGCGGCCGAAGCCGCCAAAGCCGCCAAACATGGAATCGATGATATCGGCAAAATCTCCAAAGCCCGCGCCGCCGTAATACGCACCGCCTGCGCCGCCTCCGGCGGACGGATCGAACGCGGCATGACCAAACTGGTCGTACTTGTCGCGCTTTTCCTTGTTGGAAAGCACCTCGTACGCCTCGTTGACTTCCTTAAATTTCTCCTCGGCCTCTTTATCGCCGGGGTGATGATCGGGATGGTACTTCAAAGCCGCTTTGCGAAAAGCGGCCTTGATCTCGTCCGCGGTCGCATCCCGGTTGACGCCCAGCGTTTCGTAGTAGTCTGCTTTCGCCAATTCCCCAAAGCTCCTTTTTGAGTTTGCCGCTCGTATGCGGCGCTACGTTATTGTTACACAGGCGGCACGCATTTTGTGCGCCAAGGCAT
>DLFZ01000139.1 GCA_002482435.1 Christensenella sp. UBA7707 | reverse complement strand
ACCTTATCAAGATCGTTGCTGAACACGATCATGGTTTTTCCGTCCGCGGCCTTTGCCGCCGCGCCCACCGCTGCACCGCCTTTTTTGACCAACGCAACGTAATCGTCGCCGCGTTTTTCGTTGAGCACAAGGGTGTTCCCCGTACGCCGGCTCCACGCCACGATGTCGCGCGCAAAGCCGGGGTCGGATGCGGAGACCTCAATCACTTCGCCGTCCCTGAGCTCCTTCATGCCCTCAAAGACCTTCATAATGTNNAAGCCGGGGTCGTTGGCGGTGACCTCCACCACCTGTCCTTCCTCCATTTCCTTCATGGATTCAAACACCTTCATGATGGGGCCTGGGCATTGAAGGCCACTGCAATCGAGCCGTATGGAAGCGGCGGGCGCGTGTTCCGCCTTTTCATGGCCGCTGTCTTCCACCTTGGCAGGCATTGCCGGCGCGTTTTCAAGCGTTTCGTAATGTGTGGCCATGTAAAAGCGCGAGCCGCCCGGGTAAACCTTTACGTTTTCAAACCCATGGTTCATAAGAATGCGCGCGGCATTGTAGGCCCGCACGCCGATGGCGCAGAACACGATAACTTCCTTGTTTTTATCGAGCTCGCCGAGCCTTGCACGAAGATGCCCGAGCGGTATGCCGACCGAGCCGGGCACGGAAAACGCCATGCGTTCGCTTTCCTCGCGAACGTCGAGCAATATTGTTTGCTGCGGGTCGCTTTTTTCTGCGGCATCCCACGCTGCAAACTTCACCTGGCCGGAAAGCACGTTCCCTGCCACGAAACCGAGCATATTTACCGGATCCTTTGCAGAGGAATACGGCGGTGCATACGCAAGCTCAAGCGACTTAAGCGCCTCCACCCCGCCGCCAAGGCGAATCGTTACGCCCAACGTATCAATGCGCTTATCCACGCCGTCCACGCCCACAATCTGTGCGCCGAAAAGCTTGCTTCCGTCCGGCGTGAACAAAAGCTTGAGCGTCATGGGCACTGCGCCCGGATAATAGCCCGCGTGCGAGTTTTGGATGATGGTGGCGCTTTCAAAATCCTTGCCGCGTACTAGCCCGCGCGCAATAAGCGTCTTTTCGTTAAGCCCCGTAGATGCCGCCGTAAGGTCAAACACCTTGACGACGGAGCTTCCCTGCGTGCCCTCGTACTTTTCCGCAAAGCCCGCAATGTTGTTTGCGGCAATGCGCCCTTGCTTGTTTGCAGGGCCGGCAAGGGGCACCATTGTGCGTCCCTTGAGAATAAAGTCCTCTACCTCAATCACATCGCCGACCGCGTAAATATCGGGGTCGGAAGTACGAAGGTATTCATCCGTCACCACGCCGCCGCGCGCGTTGAGCGTAAGCCCCGCGGCTTTTGCAAGCTCGTTGTTTGGGCGCACACCAATGGCGAGCACCGCAAGCTCCGCTTCAATGGCCTTGCCGCTTTTGAGCTCTACGCGGACGCCACCGTCGTCCGTTTGCGAAAACGCGGATACGCCGTCGCCCAAGCAAAGCTTTACGCCGTTTTTCTCGATGTTCTCGTGAAGAAGCTTCGCCATTTCATAATCGAGCGGAGCCATAACCTGATCGAGCATTTCGACGATGGTTACCTCGATCCCAAGGTGCCTCAGGTTTTCTGCCACCTCAAGGCCGATGAAGCCGCCGCCCACGACCACCGCGCGCTCCACGCCGCCGTCGCGCACGCGTGATTTGAGCTTGTCGGTATCAGGTACGGTCCAAAGCGTGAGGATGTTTTCCGCGTCGATGCCCGGAATGGGCGGCCTCACCGGCGAGGAGCCGGTTGCCAAAACGAGCGTATCATAAGGTTCCGTATACGTTTCGCCGTTATCTGCCTTCTTCACGGTTACGGTTTTGTTGGCACGGTCGATGGAAACGACCTCCTGACGCACGCGAACATCCATGTTGAACTTCTTCATCATGGCGGAGGGCGTTTGCAGCAAAAGCGCGTCGCGCGAACGGATCACCCCGCTCACGTGGTAAGGAAGCCCGCAATTTGCGTAGGAAATATAATCCCCGCGCTCGAACATAACGATGTTGGCGGTTTCGTCGAGCCGCCGCAGACGGGCTGCCGCGGTCGCGCCGCCTGCCACCCCGCCGATGATAACAACCTTTTTACTCATGCCTATCCTCCGTTTGTTGATTGCTTAAACATGCGCAAAGCGCCGCAGTTTGTAAATTTGATTTTATTATAACAAAGCTCGTTTCGTGTGAATGTAACATTATCACGCAAAAAGTGCTTTTTTCAGGCTGGTAATTTTTTCGCCGTAAAGACAAGTGGCATTCCTGCACAAAATATGCGTTTGTGTACCGTTTCACCTTAGCCGTTGGCAAAAAGCGCCGAATTGTGTTACAATAACAGTCTACCAATAATGGAAGCATGAGGTTTTCCGCGCCATGAGGCACATACCAAACATTATTTCGGGAATACGGCTGCTGATGGTAGGCGTATTCATTTATTTTTACGCGAACGAACGTTACGCGGCATGCCTTGTTGTGTACCTTCTCGCGTTTTTGAGCGATCTTGTGGACGGCTATCTTGCGCGCCGAAACAACTGGATCTCCAACGTCGGCAAGGTGCTGGATCCTTTGGCGGACAAGGCGATGCTCATCACTGCGGTCGTCAGCTTTTACCTCAACGGATGGCTGCCGCTTTGGATGCTCATTCTCATTGTCGGAAAAGAAGCCATCATGGTCATTGGCGGGCTGTTTCTTTACACCAAGGAAGTCGTTGTGTATGCGGACTGGGTAGGCAAGTTCGCGGCGGGCTTTTTTACAGCCAGCGTGGTGACGGCGATCCTGCGGCATTTTCCCGAATTTGAAAAAATCGGCTCGCTGTATTTGATCTTGTTCGGCATCTCCATCGTTCTTGCGTTTGTTGCGTTGTTCCATTACGCGAAGCGGCAGGTATTTGCCCTGCGAGAAAAAAGCAAAGCAAGTTAAACTGTCTTTTTTACAAAAGCCCTTCCGGACCGAACATCCGAAAGGGCTTTGTTTATGCCTCCATTTACGGCGCATCCGCAATTTGCGGGGCATTTGGCAAAACCGTGTAGCCATAGTAGAGATCCCTCGAAACCATGGAAATCCCCTTTACCGAACGGTATTTGTCGCGCACCACAAGCACCTTGTTTACGAGGTTCCCCGCCGCGTCGTAATATTCCTTATAGGTTTCCGCAACGCTGCCGATCCGCTCTTCCCGCACCACCTCGCGCGTGTTGTAGGGCAGTGTATCATCCAAAATCAAGTCCTCACCGAGGCTTTCAAGCGTTTGCACTTTGTAGGACTTGAGCTTGATGGTTACACCGGCTTCGTTTTTTCGCCCATAAAGCTCCACATGGATGGTTTTGTCTTCCTCGTTCACGTACGAGCAGATAACAATGTTCGCCGCTGTGTTGTTTTGAAATTTGAAGTTCGGCCCGCCTGTACTGATGGTGGCGTCGCGGCCGATGGGTACATAACCGAGCGGCCACGAATGATGCCAACGTTCCGTTACCGAAAGATCAGCCATCAAAACGGCGTTGTAAAGGGTGGTAGAAACCTGACATACGCCGCCGCCATACTCCTGCACATACGTCGCGTCACGGATGGCGGCGGCTTCTTTCCAACCGTTTTCCGCGTTGCGGTCGCCGATGGTGAGGTTCATATCGAACTCGGCGCCCGGTGCAACGATTATGCCGTTGATGAGTGAGGCTGCCTTTTCTATGTTGAAAACGCGGTTCTTTTTGCCGTAAACGCTCCCCTTAAACGAGGTGGAAAACTCCGATACAAGCGCGTGATCCGCCTTTGCCATGGCAAGCGTATACGTTGGGGAAAGCGTTTGGATTGCCGCTTCAAAGCATGTTTCTCCGCCGCCCTCAATCGCGGCCTTCATTTGCGCAGCAAGCGGCACTACGTCGATTTGCCGCCCGTTTTGCTCCAAAGCGTATTGAAAGCGCCCCTCGGCGTTTGGGTCGAAAGAGGCCGATGCGTTTTGCGGCGCGATGTTGTAGGGGGAAAGCAACGTTTGCAGTACTGCGCGCAGCGCCTCCGCATCCGCGCTCACCGTACAGGAAAACGTACGTGGCGTATTTTTTTGCGGATAATATTTTTTGAGTGCTGCGGCAGACTGAAGCACTTCTTTTGTATTGTAAGCGATGGGGAGCCGCGCGCCGTTGATGAGAACCTCCTCACCGTCTATGATCACCGTAAAGTTAAGCGCCGCGCTCATTTTCGCATGCGTCTCGTCGAGCGCGGCAACCGCGGCGTCAAAACGCATGTTGGATACGTTTACCCCGTCCACAAAAATGTTTTCGCCAAGCGTGAGCGCACTGAGCTCCTCCGCCTGCGCGCTTCCTACCCCGCTGCCGCATGCGCATGCCGCCACGCAAAGCAACGCAAGGAGCAAAAACAGCAAAGTTTTTTTGTATGTACCTCGTTTCAAAACAAACACCACATCCAATCACAAAAGTGATGGCGTTAGTATGCGCAATCACGCGCCGCTTTTCACATGTAAAAAGATGAAAACGCTTTGCCGCCCGTTTTCACCCGCTCTTTTTTTCACGCGCCAAAGACTGCGCGAATTTTGTTAAAAAAGTAAGAAAACACCGCCACATGGCATGCGAGCGGCTCTTGAATCGCTTGAAGCTTTTTTGCTTTTCGTGTACAATATATTTTGATAAAGGAGGATGTACTATGTCTTTCGATCCGAATGACAAACAATCCCTAACCTCCAAAGCCTACAAGCACATTCGCGATGACATCATCGAGGGGCGCTACAATACGGGCGATTACCTCATCGAAGTGAAACTCGCCGAAGAACTGGATATGAGCCGCACGCCCATACGCGAAGCGCTCAAACAGCTCGAACTTGAGGATCTTGTGGTTTCCATCCCCAACCGAGGGGTGATGGTGCAGGGCATTTCCAGCCACGACATTGAAGATATTTTCACCGTACGCCTGCTCCTTGAAGGGCAGGCAGCTTATTGGGCAGCCGAGCGCATCGACAAGGATAAGCTTTCCAGGCTGGCCGAAACAATGGAGCTGATGGAGCTTTACACGCGCAAAAATGACGCGGAAAACCTTGCGCGGCTCGACACGCAGTTCCACGACATCATTTTTGCCGCAAGCAACTCGCGCACCCTGCGGCATATTCTCGCTTCGCTCCACCAAAACGCGCAAAGGGTACGGCGAAGTTCGCTAAAGGTGCCGGAACGCACGCACAAGTCGCTCGAGGAGCACCGCGCCATTTTCAGCGCCATTGAGGAGCACCGCTGCGCCGATGCAAAGGCTCTTATGGAAGCCCACATCATGAACGTAACGCATAAAAGCGAAAACTGACTTTATTTCCCTGCCCCCCAGCGGCAGGGATTTTTCTTAATTCGTTCCCAAAAACCGCATCCTGTGTTTTTCTTTTATCCATAGCGTTTTGAAAGCTCTCTTTGGGGGAGCGTTCACATAAGACGAGGGGCGCAGGGGTTCAACTTCCCTCGCCTTAAGCATGGGAGGGATTGTCATATGCTGCGCGCCGTAAACTGTTTTGGGGAAATGCACGCCACGGGCGGGCCCGGTCTTTTTGTGTCGGGAACACTCGAGCAAAACGCCGCCGCGCTTGCGCGGGAATACAGGGGCAAAGTGCAGCTTATCTATCTTGACCCGCCGTTTTGCACCGGATCGCGGTTTTTGATGAGCAAGTCCGCGCGGCAGGAACCCACCGCCGCTTACGACGACGCGCTCAGCCTTGACGATTACCTATCTCTCATGCGGCTTGCGCTTACGACATGCAGAGAAATGCTTGCGCCATCCGGCAGCATTTATGTACACATCGACTACCGCATGGGTGCGCGCGTTAAGCTTTTGCTCGACGAGCTTTTCGGCGAAAACGGCTTTATGAACGAGATCATATGGTCGTACAAATCCGGAGGCCGCTCCACGCGGCATTATTCGCGCAAGCACGACACCATTCTTTTTTACAGGCGTTCACCCAAGGTCTACTTCGATATTTCATCGGTCGGTGCGCCGCGCGGCGCGCAGCCGCGCAACCACATGAAGCGCCGCATCGACGCGGACGGGCGGATTTACTTCTCCATCCGCTCCGGCTCAAAAACCTACAAATATTACGAAGACTCCCTTGTTTTCCCGGGCGATGTATGGGACGACATCGAGCATTTGCACCAGCGCGACCCGGAGCGCACGGGTTACGCCACACAAAAACCCGAAGCGCTTTTAAAACGCATCATTTTGGCTTCCTCCCGCGAGGGCGACCTAGTGGCGGATCTGTTCGCGGGAAGCGGCACCACCTCCGCCGTGTGCGCAAAGCTCAACAGAAATTATCTTGCGCTCGATGCCTCGCCACTTTCCCTTTTAACCTTCCGCAAGCGGCTTCTCGTTGCGGGAAACGCTGCTTCGTTTCTTGAAAAAAGCCATGAGATGCGCTTGAGCTACCGCGAATCGATGCGGCTTGAGCAAGAGCCACAAGTTTCCGTAAAGGAAGAAGGCGGCGTAAAAAAGCTCGTTTACGAAGGCGGCACACCGCTTGCATACCTTGCCGTAGGGCGCGTGACGGAAGGCATTTTTTCGCCCGCGGCCTACGCGTTTTCACCGCGCGCCACAAGCGCGCTCACCTTTGCGGCAGACACGCCTACCGTCCTGCACGCGTGCGATGCACAGGGGAAAATGGGCTTTTACCGATTGGAATAGGATGTTGTTTCGTAACGGTATCATTTAAGAAAAACAGGTCCGGCTTCTTCACAGAGCCGGACCTGTTCGTTGTTTTATAAAAGCCACGCTTTTCGAGCTGTAGGTTTATTTTGCCTCTTACTCCGCCGTTTCCTTATGCGCCATTTTGTAGGAAAGGCAGATGATGCTGTCGCTCATGTGCACCTGTTCGACGGGAACCGAAGCTACCACATCCACGGGTGCGAAATTCCAAATGCCGCCAATGCCCGCCTGTGCCATGCGGTCGGCAATTTCCTGCGCGGCGCTGCGGCGCGCGGCAATTACACCGATGTCGGCACCGTTCTCGCGGATGTATGCATCAAGCTTGTCCACATGCAGTACGGGCTTGCCGTTGATTTCCTGGCCCACAAGTTTTTCATCGACGTCAAAAAGCGCCACCACGGAGAAACCGTCTTTCTCAAACCCCTCGAAATGCGCAAGCGCCTGACCGATGTTGCCCGCGCCCACGATTACAACCTTATATTTGCCGTTGAGCGACAGGATATTTTTGATTTCCGCCAGCAAAACATCCACCTTGTAACCGTAGCCCTGTTGCCCAAAGCCGCCGAAGCAGTTGAAGTCCTGCCGTACCTGCGAGGCATTCAGGCGCATTTGCTGCGCAAGACTCCCCGATGAAATCCTCTCCACCCCGTCTGCCTTCAGTTGCAAAAGATGTCTGTAATAGCGCGGAAGCCTGCGGATGACCGCCTCAGATACGCGTTCGGACTGCATACAAACCCTCCTTCAAACATTTTGCGGCAAAAACGCCGCTTTTCAAAAGTAAAGTCGGCGCACCGCGCCAAAAGAAAATTCAAACCGCTGCTTTAAAAAGGTTGCCCTCATGCGTTTTTTCCCATTCGCCGGATACGCCGCAATGTGCCGCGCCAAGCTCTACATGGAGCATGGCGATGCCGCAGTCGATCCTGCCGTGGCCGAAATTTTCGGAGGTGCGGAGCACAGCAAGGCCGTTCTCCTCAGGCAAAAACTCCCACGGCTGCGCATTGATGGCCGAGGGCGCAAGCCGCGCGCATTGAAGCGCGCGCT
>DLFZ01000115.1:7128-12105 GCA_002482435.1 Christensenella sp. UBA7707 | reverse complement strand
AATACCATTGCCTATGTGCTCGTGTACGTGCTGGTACCGGTACTTTTCAGCAAATTCGGCATGCGCACCACCGTTTTGATGCTCACGCCCATCATGCTTACCTATCTGTTCCCGCTGTTCGTCATCAAGGAGGATTCTACATTGGGAGGCGTCAACCGTAAGGCGGAGCCTGATGTGGGGCTTGCGGAAAGCTTCCGGGAGACGGTGAAAAACAAGAACTTTCAGATTTACCTTCTCAGCCTTGCCACGTTTTTTTTCGGACTGCAGACCTTCTTGGGCGGCATCAAGTACATGGCAAACGACATGATGGGTCTAAGCGACGCGCAAATGGGTATGATGAACGCGGCTGCGTTTGCGCCCATTCCGCTGATGTTGCTTCTTTTTAACTTCATCACGCGCAAGCGGGGTTCAAAAACGGCGTTTCGCATATCGCTCCTTGTATTTGCCGCAGCCATGCTTCTGTTTCCGCTCGGATGGACGAAGCTTGGGCTTTCCGTTACCCCGATGGTGGTGGGCATAGCGGCGGGCGCGGTGGGCAGCTTTTCCATCGCCGCGTTTTTCACCATCCCCTACGCGTATCCTGCGCAGATTGCCGCCGAGGACGCCGCCGTTACGGGCAAAAATCGTGCGGGCATGTTCTTTGCGGTGCAGGGCTTTGTAAACCAGATTGTTGGCGCGCTTGCCGGATCGCTGGTGCTTGCAAACCTTGTTTCCATCCGCTCCGAAGCGGTGGGCACGGGCGCGATCTTCATCGGGCCTGTTGCCGCGCTTGCGTGTGTCGCGTCGTTTTTCCTCTCAAAGAAGCTTACCATAGGGCAAAAACCGGTAACAGCAAAGGTCGAGGAACCGCAACAATGAGGGCACAGCTAATCCGCGTCGCAACGGAGGCGGAAGCCGCAAGGGAGGCTTCACGCCTGATTGCGGCGCACATAAATGCGAAACGTGATGCGCTTGTTACGCTTGCGGCGGGCTTTACGCCGCTTGCTGCCTACCAAGAGCTCGTTGCCATGCAATCGCGCGGGGAAGTCGATCTTACCTCAGTCCGCTATGTGGGGCTTGACGAATGGGTCGGACTTGGCGAGAATGATGAGGGAAGCTGCATTTTTACCATGAACGGCGCTTTTTATCAACCCGCGGGCATCCCAAAGGAAAACATACGCGTGTTCGACGGCACGGCCAAAGATATTTGCGCCGAAGCGCAAGCGATCAACGCCTATGTGGAAGCCATAGGTGGGCTTTCGCTGGCTGTGCTTGGCATCGGCATGAATGGGCATGTGGGCTTCAACGAGCCGGGTAACCCGCTTGAGGGCCAGTTTTCGCTTACACCGCTTAGCGCGGTTACGCAAGCGGCCGGGCGCAAGTATTTTTTCGGAAACGCTGCCCCCAAAACGGGCGCAACGCTCACACTCAATGCACTTATGGCCGCAAAACATAGTATTCTTATCGCAACGGGTGCGCACAAGCGCGAAATTACAAAGGCGGTGCTGGCGGGTGAAAGCTCGCTTCCCGCCGCTGCGTTTTTAAACCATCCCGGCGCGGTTTATATCTTCGATGCCGCATGCTGTCCCTGAAGCTGGCGACACAAAGCGGCGCTTTCCTTTTGTTCAGCGCGCGGCGCCCATCCAGTTTTTGGTTTTGGCGCTAAAACGGTTCGCGTCCCCCCGCGGGCTGCGCTGAAATATCCCCTCCACCCCAACGAATGAACCGAGGCGTTTGCCTCGGTTCATTTGCTTTGTCAAAAAAGTGGCTAGCGCCACTTTTTTGAAGGTTTCACGCTTTGACTGCATGCTACACATGCGGGCGTCAAAGCGTGAAAAGTAAGAAAGCCTTCGGCTTTCATCCGTTTCGGCGTACATGCCGCCGAAGCCGGAATGAAGGCAAGAAGGCGATATCCTTTGACAATCCACCGTCACTTTTAAACAAACCGCCGCTTGTGTAATTTGAGGACGCATTTTCTTTACAGCCCGACTTTGACGAGTATATAATACACATACGTTATCACCATTGTGGCGCGCCGCTCTTAAGAGATACGCGTCAAAAAGGAGCGCGCATGAAGCGCATCGTAGCGGTAGTTCTTATTTTGGCGTTGCTTGTTCCTCTAGCTGGCTGCGAAAAGGCGGAGCGCGGCTCGGATGCTTGCGGGCGCTTTTTAGAGTACCTGAAAATTGAAGATTACGCCTCCGCTTACACCATGCTCAGCGCCTCCTGCCGCAACGATACCACCGAAGCGAAAACAAACCGTGTGACCGAGCAGGAGTTTGCGGACAAATATGTCAACATTTTCGACGCGCTCCA
The DNA here is from genome assembly GCA_002482435.1 of Christensenella sp. UBA7707. Taxonomy (GTDB): domain Bacteria; phylum Bacillota; class Clostridia; order Christensenellales; family CAG-138; genus UBA7707. The sequence goes on along the minus strand of DLFZ01000115.1, from coordinate 9,810 downwards.
GATCAAAAGCATATCCTATGATAACATCAACGTGCTGCAGGAAGGGGAGGTGCTCACGGCCCTTTCTTATACGGCCGTGTACCGTTCCGTGCTTGCGGGCGATATGAAAAATGATTTCAAACTCACCGCCGTGATGGAAGGCGGGGAATGGCGCATGGAGTGGACGCCCGCGCTTATCTTCCCGGAAATGACATGGGGCGATACCGTTCGTTTAGCCACCATCGCGGCAAAGCGCGGCGAAATTCTGGCGGGTGGCTACGCGCTCGCCGCTACGGTGGGCGCTATCTCGGTATATGGTGCGCCTTCGCGCATTGAGGATGAGGACGTTTTCTGCACGCAGGTATCTCCGCTCTTGGGCATGACGGCTGAGGAGATCAAGGCCGCACTTAAAAAGGCGTACAACGATGTGGCGGTTTTGAAAACCTATTATTCCGATGAACTTGCATCTTCCGTGCGCGAGCAGCTGTTAAGCGTAACGGGCATCGGCATCGACGACGGCAATTTTAAAGTGCAGCGGGAATACCCTTACGGGAGCTTGCTTGCGCACCTCATCGGCTATGTCGGCCCCGTAAGCGCTGCAACCAACGAGGAACTTGAAGCGCTCATCCACGCGCTGAATGAGAAGATTGGTGACGACGATACCTACAATGTGGATTCAGTCGTCGGTAAGCTTGGGCTTGAAAGGCAGTATGAAACGGAGCTTCACGGCAAAAACGGCGAGGAGATCTTCATCTTTTCCGCGAACGGTGAAAAGAAGCGCACCCTTTATAAGCAGAGCGCAAAAGATGGCGATGACATTGAGCTTACCATCAACATGGAGCTTCAAAAGCGCGCTGAGGAGGTTTTGAGGCTCGTTCTGTATGGCGAAACCACCGCGGGCGCGGTGGTCGTATTAAACCCGCTTACCGGCGAAGTGCAGGCGATCGCCTCGTACCCTACCTACGATTTAAACCTTTTTTCGCGCGGCATCAGCCAAAAGGATTATGACGCGCTTGTGAGCAACCCGGCAAAGCCGCTCATCAATCGCGTTACGCAAGGTCTTTACCCGCCGGGTTCCGTGTTTAAGGCGTTTACCGCTGCGGCGGCACTTGAAAGCGGCACGCTCAATGAGGACTACGTGTTCAACGGCGAGATCGATGAGGATTATTGGACGCCCTCGGAGTTTGGCACATGGATATGGCCGCGCATCAAGCGTACCGACATGAAAAACAGACCGGGCCCCTTAAACATGCACAACGCCATCATCACCTCGGACAACATCTACTTTGCGAACGCTGCGCTTTTGACGGGCGAGGATTCGTTTTTTAACTACATGCGAAACCTTGGCATGGAGGAGAGCATCCCGTTTGACATCAACGTTGCAACGCCCCAGCTTTTGAACGAGGGAACCGAGCTTAGCCTGAAGCTTCTTGCCGACAGCGGTTATGGTCAGGGCGAAATCCTTGTAACGCCGCTGCAGCTTGCAAGCATGTTTTCCCTGTTCGCAAACGGCGGCAACATCGTAACGCCGCACATCGTGCAGGGCCGTTACGAGGAAGACGGCATTCTTATAAAACCCGTGTATGAAAGCCAAACCGAGATCTGGAAGGAAAACGTGGTGTCAGAATCGGTCATCGCTGAGCTTCTTCCCATGCTCGAGCATGTTACAAGCCGCGATTACAACGGCACCGGACATGCCCTCAAGGTGTCAAGCTGCGTGGTGGCGGCAAAGACCGGTACGGCGGAAATCGGCAACGACAAGAGCCGTGAAATTTCCTGGTTTGCGGGCTTCCGCACGGGCGTTTCCGAAGAAAACGCGCGGCTTGTGCTGGTGATGCTTGAAGTGCCCGCCGGTACCGAGTACTCTACCCTCAAGTTCGATATCGCGCGCGAGCTTTTGAAAATGTCCAGCCCCGGTACCGTACAGCCGGAGGAGCCGGTAAACGGATAAATGGGAAGTTGCATGCAAAAGACCGCCGCACGAAAAGGAAAAAAGTGCGGCGGTTTTTTCATGTCAAAGATGCATGACAAGAACACCGTTATGGCATAAATCCTGCAAACCCTTAGCATGCATGAATCTCACGCGGCATGACAACCTTGACAGGGCCGATTTGGCGGGCTTACAATGGGTTTATCGATCCGACAGGCATATCTATTTTACCAATCGGAGGTTTCTTGGAGCATGAACAAAATCATGACGGCCACTGAGGCGATTAGCCGCATCCGCGACAATGATGTGGTGATGATCGGCGGCTTTTTGCAGTGCGCGACGCCCGAGCACCTGCTCGACGCCCTGATCAGCAAGAGCGAGGCGACGGACCTGACCATTGTCAGCAACGATACGGGCTGGGATTATTTGAATACCTACCGGCTCATGGAGCTTGGCAGGGTAAAAAAGGTGTATTCCACATGGGTCGGCGGCAACCCCCTTACGGGTGCCATGTACGCGGCTGACCCCAAAAGCGTCGTTCTCGTGCCGCAGGGCACGCTGGCGGAGGCTGTGCGTGCGGCGGGCAGCGGCATCGGCGCGTTTTTAACGCCTACGGGCGTTGGCACCATTGCGGCCGAAGGCAAGCAAACGGTGGAACTCGATGGAAAGGAATACCTTCTGGAGAAGGCGCTGCACGGTGATGTTGCGCTTGTGCACGCTACCAAGGTTGATAAATTTGGCAACTGCTACATGCGCGGCTCGAGCAAGAATTT
>DLFZ01000115.1:0-7091 GCA_002482435.1 Christensenella sp. UBA7707 | reverse complement strand
GAGATCGACCCCGATCTTGTAACGCTCAGCGGCATCTACATCGACGCGATCGTGGCGCTTTGAGGAGGAAATTATGGACAGCAAGGTTTTTATCGCGAAGCGCATCGCGCAGGAATTGAAAGACGGCGACGTGGTGAACCTCGGAATCGGCCTGCCCACGATGGTTGCAAACTATGTACCAAAGGGCATCACGGTGATTTTTCAGTCGGAAAATGGCATTTTGGGCCTTGGCCCCGCACCCGAACCGGGCAAAGAGGACAAGGATGTCAGAAATGCGGGCGGTGGTTGTGTGACCGCCATCCCCGGCGCGCAGTTTGTGGATAGCGCCGCGTCGTTTGCGGCCATACGCGGCGGGCATGTCGCCATGGCGGTTCTTGGCGCGTTGCAGGTGGATGAACAGGGCAACCTTGCCAACTGGCTTGTGCCGGGCAAAAAGGTAAACGGCATGGGCGGCGCGATGGACCTTGTGAGCGGAGCGCGTCAGGTGGTAATCGCCATGGAGCATACCGCAAAGGGCGCGCCGAAAATTTTAAGGGAATGCACCTACCCGCTCACAGGCAAGGGTGTCGTAAAACTGATCGTCACGGAAATGGGCGTGATACGCGTGACCAAGGAAGGGCTTGTGCTCGAGGAGATCGCCCCGGGTATCACCGTTGAGCAGGTGCTTGCCGCCACCGAGGCAAAGCTCCTCATCCACGAAAACCTTAAGGTGATGGATGTAGGGGAAGACGAATAACGCAAGGTTTCATACTGTGCCGGAGTTTGCCTGAAACAGGCGGGCTCCGGCGCATTGCAAGTAAATTTGAAATTGGAAAGGGAGTAAGAAAATGACAAAGGAAATCGTACTTGCCGGCGCGTGCCGTACGGCGCTTGGGAAATTTGGCGGTACGCTCGCGGAGGTTCCGGCTGCGGAACTTGGCGCGGTGGTGATCCGCGAGGCGATCAACCGCGCGGGCATCAAGCCCAATGAGGTGGATGAAGTTTACATGGGCTGTGTGCTTCAGGCGGGCCTTGGGCAAAACGTGGCGCGTCAGGCAGCGATCAAGGCGGGGCTTCCCGTTGAGGTGCCCGCAACCACTGTCAACAACGTGTGCGGTTCTGGGCTCAAATGCGTAGGGCTTGCGGCGGCGCTCATCGCCGCTGGCGATGCGGACATCGTTGTGGCGGGCGGTACGGAAAACATGAGCCTTGCGCCCTACGTTTTGCAGCAAGCGCGCTTTGGCTACCGCATGAACGACGGCAAGGTTGTGGATACCATGGTAAAAGACGGCCTTTGGGATGCGTTCAACAACTATCACATGGGCATTACTGCAGAAAACGTAGCAAAAGAATACAACGTTACCCGCGAACGTCAGGATGAATTTGCCGCAAAGAGCCAGCAAAAATGTGAGGCGGCGCAAAATGCGGGCAAATTCAACGAGGAAATCGTTCCCGTTCTCATCAAAACCAAAAAGGAAACCATCGAGTTCAACAAGGACGAGTTCCCCCGCGCAGGCATAACCGCCGAGGGGCTTTTGAAGCTGAAGCCCGCCTTTGTAAGCGACGGTACGGTTACGGCGGCAAACGCCTCCGGCATCAACGACGGCGCGGCCGCGGTGGTTGTGATGAGCGCGGAAAAAGCGCGTGAGCTTGGCGTAAAGCCGCTTGCAAAGCTTATCGTATGCGTGTCCGCGGGCGTGGAGCCTTCCGTCATGGGCATTGGCCCCGTGGCGAGCACAAAGAAGGCACTCAAACGCGCAAACCTCACGATGGACGACATCGACCTCATTGAGGCGAACGAGGCGTTTGCAGCGCAGGCGCTCGCGGTGGGCGGCGAGCTTAACTTCCCTGAGGAAAAGCTCAACGTCAATGGCGGCGCAATTGCGCTTGGGCACCCCATCGGCGCTTCCGGTTGCCGCATTTTGGTAACGCTTCTTTACGAGCTCAAACGGCAGGGCAAAAAACGCGGCCTCGCCACGCTTTGCGTGGGCGGCGGCATGGGTGTGAGCGCCGTCGTGGAAGCGCTATAGAGCCAAGGGGAAGAAACATGCAGCTTGGCATCAAAGGGGAAACGAAGGTTATGGTAAACGCCTCCAATACGGCGGAGGCGATGAAGAGCGGGCTTTTGCCCGTGTTCGCAACGCCCATGATGGTGGCGATCATGGAGGATGCGGCAGCAAAAAGCGTGCAGCCGCATTTAAAAGAAGGGCAGACCACCGTGGGAACGCTCGTCAGCGTAAAGCATTTGAGCGCCACGCCGGAGGGTATGGAGGTGCGCGCAGAAAGCGAGCTTGTTGAGGTGGATAACCGGCGGCTTGTGTTTGACGTGCGCGCATACGATGAAAAAGGGCTGATCGGCGAAGGTAAGCATGAACGCTTCATCATCGACGCCGAGCGGTTCATGGAAAAAACAAGGGCGAAAACGGAAAAATAAAAGCAAGCGCGTCATAAAAAGAAGGCTGCCTTCAGGGCAGCCTTCTTTTTTTAGGAGAAAGCCTATTTCCCGCTCCAAAAAGATATATCTTTTTGAAGTCCGCTTGACGAGCGCGCACGGCGGCAAGTACCATGGATAAGGAACAACTGATATTTGAACGCATACGGAGGATTTCCTGATGATTTATGATCTCATCGTTTTGGGTGGCGGCCCTGCGGGCTACTTAGCGGCGGAACGGGCGGGCCATGCTGGTATGAGCGTGCTGCTCGTGGAAAAACGTTCGGTGGGCGGCGTATGCCTCAACGAGGGTTGCATCCCCACAAAAACGCTGCTTTACAGCGCCAAGCTTTACGACGGCGCAGTAAACGGCGGCAAATACGGTGTGAGCGCGCCGGAGGCAAACATCGACCACGCAAAGGTCGTGGCGCGCAAAGATAAAGTTGTAAAGCTGCTTGTCAGCGGCGTAAAAAATACGCTGAAGTCTCAAAACGTAACGCTTGTTGAGGGTGAAGGAACAGTTGCGGGCAAAACCGAGGCCGGTTATTTGGTAAACGCCGCGGGCGAGACGCATACCGGGAAACGCTTGCTTCTCGCGATGGGCTCCGTGCCCGCCATGCCGCCTATCAAGGGGCTTGCTGAAGCGGTGCAAACAGGCTTTGCCATTACAAGCCGCGAGGCGCTTGAACGCAAGGAACTTCCCCAAACGCTCTGCGTCATCGGCGGCGGGGTGATTGGGCTTGAGCTTGCGTCGTACTTCAATTCCGTGGGCGTGAAGGTGACCGTCATCGAAATGCTCGACCATATTGCGGGCGAAAACGATAGGGAGCTTGTTGCGCTTTTACAGAAGGGTTACGAAAAGAAGGGCATTTCCTTTGCGCTCAGCGCGCGCGTCACGGAAATCGCACAAAACGGCGTGCGGTATGAAAAAGACGGTGCCGAATGCTTCTTGGAAGCCGGCGCGGTGCTTCTTTCCATCGGCAGAAAGGCAAACGCGCAGGGCATGGGGCTTGAAACCATCGGCGTAACGATGGAGCGGGGCGCTGTGGTGACCGACGAGCATATGCTTACCAACGTGGAAAACGTGTATGCCGCGGGCGACATCAACGGCAAGTCCATGCTGGCGCACACCGCGTACCGCGAGGCGGAAGTGGCTGTCAACCATATGCTTGGTAAGGCGGATTCCATGCGCTACAACGCCATTCCCGCGGTGCTCTACACCAACCCCGAGCTTGCCTCCGTGGGTGAAACCGAGGCGAGCGCTTTGGAAAAGGGATATGACGTGGCGTGTGTTACCATACCCATGCGTTTTAGCGGCCGTTATCTTGCGGAAAACGAGGGGGGCGATGGTGTTTTCAAGCTCGTTGCGGACAAAAAGCGCGGCGTACTTCTTGGCGCGCAGGCACTTTGTAACTATTCTTCGGAGTTTATCGTAGCGGCGGGCATTTTTGTTGAGCTCCAAACGCCCATCGAAAAAATCAAGGAAATTGTGTTCCCGCACCCGACGGTTTCGGAAATCATACGGGAAGCCATATTCCAGCTGTAAAAGGGCATGAACAACGGCAGGGCTTGCGCATCGCTTGCCCTGCCGTTTCTTTACATAGGCGTATTTAGTGCGCGCCAAGCGCCTCTTTTATAGTTCGCAATTCCGCAGCATGCCCCGCATCGTCGAGCGGAGTTTCAAGGTAAAAAGGCAAATGGCGCAGCGCCGCGTGCGAAAGAATGCGCAAAATCGCCTCAAGCCCGATATGGCCCTTGCCAAGCGGCATATGCCTGTCTTTTCGGGAGCCGAGCGGGAACATGCTGTCGTTGAGGTGAACTGCCCTAAGGCGCTCAAGCCCGATGACCGCGTCGAATTCCGTAAGCACGAGATCAAGGCGGTTCACAAGGTCATAGCCCGCCGCATACACGTGACATAGATCCATGCAAACGCCGATTTTTTCATGGTGTTGGGCGCGGCTGAGGATCTCCTGCAAATGGAAAAACTGCCCGCCAAGCTCGTTTCCCCTGCCGGACATGGTTTCAAGCAGCACGACAATGCGCTCGTCGCCCGAACAGGCGCGGTCGAGCATCGCCGCAACCTGCGAAAAGCCCGCCTCCAAGTCGCCGTCCGCACGGGTGCCCGGGTGCAGGTTAAAAAGCTCTATGCCGAGCGCATCCATGCGGGCAACGTCTTCACATAAAACGGCGCAAGAAAACTCCGCCGTTTCCTGCCTGATCGCGGCGGGGTTTAGGGTATAAGGCGCGTGCGCGAGAACCGGGCCGATGTGATAAGCTTCGCGTGCGGCGCGAAATGCGGCGATTTCCTTCTCGGTATGGCTGCGTTTGCTGCTGCCACGCGGATTTCGGCTGAAGAACTGAAACGTATCCGCGCCGATTTCGTGGGCGGTTTTTGCGGCACGGTGCAACCCGTTCGCCGCCGAAAGGTGCGCGCCGAGTATCATAGTCTGCTTCCTTTCCAGTTGTTTTCTTTATCATGGTCAAAATACGCGCTTTCGTCAAGGCGCGAAACGGAAAATTGTTGCCATTTATTGCCGAATTGTGAAATGCGCGCCACGCCCCTTTGAACGGAGGCGCAATGCGGGTATAATAAAAGCAGAATAACCTAGGGCGTGTTGCCATTTTCCAAACACACCCTGTGGGAGGGCGTATGGATTCGGGCGTCAGGGAAGGCGCGGGACGGGAGCTTAGCATGCCCAACTATGTACAAAAGCGCGGCGCGACCCAACGGGTGGCGTACGCTTCTTCACGCGCCTGCGCATCCGCAAAGGCAAAGGGAAACGCGACGCGTTCAAAAGCACGAAAGAGCGGTGGCGTAAAGCGCAAACGGCGCAAGCAGCGCCCCACTGCGCGCACGTGGTTTGTGGCGGCGGCGCTCGTGGTGTTTGCGGTGCTGCTTGGCGTATTGTTTGGCGGCGGCAAGGAAGAAACGCTTTCCTCCCTGACCGAGAGCAACGTCGAAATCTACGAGGGCGTGTACATAGAAAACACTTACATGGGCGGCAAAACCGCGAAGGAGGCGCGCGCGCAACTGGAAGAACTCGCGCGCGAAAAGCTCGCGCGGGCAAGCCTTTCTCTTGTTACGCCAAATGGCATCTTTTCTTTGAACGCCGAGGAGATCGGCCTTAGCGCCAAGGTGGATGAAGTGCTTGAACAGGCGCTTTCGTGCGGGCGCTCGGGTAGCCTTCTTGAAAACGCGCGTGAGAGAAGCGAAATCAAAAGCGCGGGCAAAAACTTTGAACTTACCTTTGGTGTGCAGCAGGCGGCGCTTCTTGCCGCCGTGCAGGATATGAAGGCGCAGGCCGACAGCTCGCCCGTGGAACCGTATGCCATACCTTCGCTCAGCGAGGATCTCGTGCAGAGCTTCGCGTTTTACGAAGGGAAAAGTGGCTATGCGGTGGATGCACAGGCGACCGCAAAGCTTGTGACGGAGGCTATAGAGCGCGGCGAACTCGACGCGCAGATCGAGCCCGTGTTTACCGCGACCGCGCCCACGATGACGCTCGAGTTTATCAAAGAAAATACAAAGCGCATTTCCACCTATACCACGCGCTTCAAAAAAGGCGGCAGCGAGGTGGTGGAAAACCGCGTGTATAACATCAGAAAAACCGCAGACATTCTCAACTGTCAAACGGTGATGCCGGGGGAAACCTTCAGCTATAACGATGTTGTTGGCCCGCGCACGGTCGAGGGCGGCTGGAAGGAAGCCAACGGCATCAGCAACGGCAAGGAATATACGCTTCAGGCGGGCGGCGGCGTATGCCAAACCAGCACAACGCGCTTTTGTGCGGCAACATTGAAGTGACGGAGCGACGCAAGCACTCCATTCCGTCCGACTATGTGCCTAAGGGGCTTGACGCCACGGTGGACACGAGCGGTATCGATCTGAAGTTTCTCAACGATACGGGCGCGCCCATTTATATGTTCGTGTACATCAAGCCTGATCCTACGGATTCGAGTTACCTCACCATCACCGTTTCCCTCTACGGCAAACCCTTGCCCGATGGCGTTACCTACCAGCCTAGGAGCGAGGTAACGGAAACCATCGTGCAGAGCGAAGTCATTTACACGGACGATCCGGCAATTCCCTTAGGGTACGAGCTTGTTGCCGTAAAGCNNGCACGACGGTTTTGTGGCAGATGCATACCTCGATAAGTATGTAAACGGCGTGCTTGAAAGCAGCGAGTTCCTTTATACCGACAAATATAGGGGCAACGCCGCCGAGGTGAGGCGCGGCACGGGTGACCCGCTCATCCTTTCCGTGCCCGAAGGGGCAACGCCCGTTGCCCCGCAAAGCGGTGCCTCGCCCAATCCTACGCCGCAACCGAACGGGTAAAAGGAAAACAGAAAACAAGCGTTATATGGAAACATGGGCAGTATCGCCAAAAGGCGATACTGCCCATGTTTCTGACACTTTAGTCGACGCGCAGCTTCGCAATTTACGGTTCGGGAAAACTCCGAAATGTAATGAGGTTGCCGTCGGGGTCTAAAAAGCTCATGTTTTTTGCGCCCCATGGCCTTAATGTTGGAGGGGAAACGATTTCAATGCCTAGTGTGGCCAACCTTTTAAATTCGGCGTCTACATCCTCAACGGTAAACGCTATGCAAATGTTTTGAGGGTTGCTTTTGCGCTCTGTTCCGTCGTTGTAAACGGTAAGGTGAGGGGAGTCGAACCTCCTGC
>DLFZ01000119.1:197-2916 GCA_002482435.1 Christensenella sp. UBA7707 | reverse complement strand
GCAAACCGTGCAAAACCCGCCACGGCGGCCTCGCGAGAATGGCGAAGACATTCTCGCGAAAGCGACAGCGACCTCACGGGAATGGCGAAAGACATTCCCGTGAAAGCGGTAGCGCCGCGCTTATGCGCTTACAATAAGCGGCAGCACGTTATCCGTTTTTTCCGCCTCGTGCGGAATAGAAAACGCAAATCGCATAACCTCCGTGATGTCGCTTACCGGCAAAACCTCCGTCGCGTCGAACTTCATGGAATGTTCCTCGTAATTGTCCACGGGAACGAGTATGGTTGTTGCGCCCGCCAATACCGCCGCCTCGAGCTTTTCATGCACGCCGCCCACAGGGCGCACTTCGCCTTGTACGGTAATTTCCCCCGTGAGCGCAAGCCCCTTTGCTGCAGGCTTTCCCGTAAGCGCGCTCATGAGCGCCACCGCAAGCGCAATGCCCGCGGAGGGGCCGTCCATGGGCATGCCGCCCGGGATGTTGAAGCGAATGTCATAGTCACGGCAGTCCACCAAAAAGCGCTTTTGGAATACCCTCAGCACGTTCTCCGCCGAGGCAAGCGCCGTGCTTTTGCGTTTGAGCTTTCTTTGGCGAAGCTCGATCTCCTCGGTTTCCACAACGCCGCCAAGATCAAGCGTACCTCTCCCCTTTTCCGTAGGTTCCGCAACACATTCGATCTCGATGATGGCACCCTGCCCCGCACCGCCTACGCCAAGGCCAACGCTGACGCCCGCACGCGGGTGTTCCGGCATCTTCGCGNNCGGTTACCCTACGCACGCAGCGGCTTACCGAAGCCACCCATTCCACGTCTTTTACGGTAATTTCACGCCTGCCTTCGTCATAAGCCGCGCCGCTTCCAAGCTGCACCATGTTTACCGCGTCGCGGCCGGAGGAACAGTACTGCGCGCAAAGCGCCACAGCCTCATCCCCCATGCGAAAACCGATGCGTTCTACTGCACCGCGCACAATCTGCTCAAGCTCCTTTTGCGTGAGCGGCCGGAAATAAAGCTCCACGCAGCGGGAACGAAGCGCAGGCGGCAGCTCCTCCGGTGAGCGCGTGGTCGCGCCGATCAGCCTGAAATCCGCAGGCATGCCGTTTTGAAAAATATCGTGGATGTAAGGCGGTATGGCAGTATTTTCCTTCGAATAATATGCGCTGTCGAAAAACACGCGCCTATCCTCAAGCACCTTCAAAAGCTTGTTCATCTGAAGCGGGTGAAGCTCGCCGATCTCATCCAAAAAGAGCACCCCGCAATGCGCGCGGCTTACCGCACCGGGCTTTGGCTGCGGCACGCCCTGCGCGCCCAGCGCGCCCGCACCTTGGTAAATGGGGTCGTGTACGGAGCCAAGAAGCGGGTCGGCAATGGCACGCTCGTCAAAACGCACGCAGGTTGCGTCCACTTCCACAAAGCGGGACTGCACATCAAACGGCGAGTCGCTTCTTTTTTTCGCCTCCTCAAGTACCAGCCGCGCCGCGCAGGTTTTGCCGCAGCCCGGCGGCCCGTAAATGATAACATGCTGCGGGTTTGGGCCGCACATGGCGGCTTTGAGTGCGCGAATGCCGTCTTCCTGCCCGATGATCTGTGAAAGCGAATCGGGCCGCGCTTTTTCAGAAAGCGGCATGTTCAGCGAACGTGCACGCATCAAAAAAAGCTCGCGAAGCTCTCTGCTGCCTTCCTCGCGCGCCGCGCGCCGCGTTTGCGTGGCAACGCCCTGCTGCGCACGGTTTCGCTTGTTAAAGAGCCAATACACCACGCACAAAACAATAACGTCTATGAGAATCCAAAGAAAAAGCTCCATAAGCGTTCCTCCCGCACCTTAGATAAGCGATGATTCGATGAGGAATGCCGGACTGGCGAGATGATTTTGCGGCTTGCAAGACGCAAAACCGAAGGAATAGCAGCGCTATTTCTAGGTTTTGACGACATAGCAAGGCGCAAAATCCGCCGTCAAGACAGCGTTTCGAATGAATCAGCGCTTACTTAGTATGGTTGCGTTGGAAACGTTATAGAGCTAGGGTGTGTTTGGAAAGTGGCGGCAAAAGCCGTTAAGAAAGCAACCTTTTGCTGTAAACAAAAAGCCCCCGAAGGGGCTTTTTGAAATGCTTTAGGATACTTCCGACACCGCGGGCGGCAGCTTTTTCTGCGGCTCGCTCATCTCCAAAAGAGGCTTGCTCGTTTTTTCGATGACGCCCTTGGTGATGGTGCAGGCCTTGACCTCCGGATGGGACGGGATGTCGTACATGATGTCGAGCATCACATCCTCAAGGATGGCACGAAGACCACGCGCGCCTGTTTTGCGCTCGATGGCCTTTTGAGCCACCGCAATGAGCGCATCGCGCTCGAAGGAAAGTTCAACGCCGTCCATCTCGAAAAGCCGTTTGTACTGGCGCGCAAGCGCGTTTTTCGGCTCCGTGAGGATGTCGAGCAGCGCCTTCTCATCAAGCTGGTGCAGCGTAACGATGATGGGCACGCGGCCCACAAACTCGGGGATCAGGCCGTATTTGAGCAAATCCTCGGGAAGGATCTGCTTGAGGATGGCCCCAATGTCCTTCTCCACGTTGGACTGCACCTCGGCGCCAAAGCCCATGAGCTTTTTGCCGGTGCGCTTGCCGATGATGTCCTCGATGCCCGCAAACGCGCCGCCGCAGATGAACAGGATGTTCGTCGTGTCGATCTGGATGAACTCCTGATGCGGGTGCTTGCGCCCGCCCTGCGGCGG
>DLFZ01000119.1:0-142 GCA_002482435.1 Christensenella sp. UBA7707 | reverse complement strand
ACGTCGCGGGTGATGGAGGGGTTTTCGCTCTTGCGGGCGATCTTGTCGATTTCGTCAATGTAGACGATGCCCTTTTCTGCGCGCTCAATGTCGTAATCGGCAGCCTGAATGAGCTTTAAGAGGATGTTTTCCACGTCCTCGC
>DLFZ01000075.1:16803-17877 GCA_002482435.1 Christensenella sp. UBA7707 | reverse complement strand
CTGTAAACCCCACCCGGTGCAAGATTGGAATGAGAGCACAGGCAAGCTTGCTTGCCGAAATGGCTGCCCGTCACGCTCTCGATAATCGCTTGAGCCTGTCGGCAACGACAGGCCTAGATAGATGGTCACCCATAGACAGAACTCGGCTTACGGCTTGCTCGTTTTTTGACCGCCCGGCGATAGAAATCGTCGGGCGGTTTTATTTATTACCAAAGGGAATTATCACTTTGGGCAGGATATGCCATTACCGAAATCGCTTTGCATTTCCGTGCGGTAAAACGTGAAAGGCACGAGAACCTACGGTTCCATCCGTTTTGACAAGCAAGTTGTCAAAGCCGGACAAAGGTTAAAGAGCAAAACACCTTGCCCTCCCCTACCTTGCACAGCAAAGCATGTTCCGCCCAAAAGGCGCATAGCCATATACAAACGAGTATGTTAGGAGGCATATATATGGAGTATGCACGGCGCAGGAACCGCCGCAGGCGTCGCCGCGGCGGCGACGAAGGGGGTGCGGGCCGCGCGGTGGTCGCGCTTTTGATGGTAGCCGCCATCGTATACCTTGTTTCCGCTTCCGCGGCGGGCGAATGGATCGCCCAAAAAGTGATTGCACCCGTAATTGAAGCCTTCTCCGGCGGCAAAACGACAGGCGATGGCGGCGAGAACACCGACCTTAGCGCCGAGCAGACCTCTCCCCCGTCCGGCTCCTCCGAAGTAAGCCTTACAACGGAGAAGAATTCCGTCAGCGCAGAGGTTACATTGCCTGCCGTTACCTGCTATATGTTGCAAATGGGCGTATTCTCCACGGAGCAAAACGCCTCCACGCAGGCGGAGCTTTTAAAGACCATGGGCGGCGGCGGCTACGTGCTGCAGGACGGCGACCGCTACCGTGTGCTTGCAGCGGGTTATACCACGCAGGAAAGCGCCGAAGAGGTGCGCGACAGGCTTAAGGCCGAAGGTGTGGACTGCATGGTTTATACGCTTACAAGCGCCGCTGCGAATTTCCGCGTCACCGCCGCTGAAGACCAGCTGGAAAGCGTGAAAAGCGGCTTCGGCGCGCTTGCACAGGCACAGAAA
>DLFZ01000075.1:16153-16780 GCA_002482435.1 Christensenella sp. UBA7707 | reverse complement strand
TGCGCCAACATCGCCAGCGCGCTCAAATCCGGCATGGAGGTTTTGGAAGGCTACAGCGATTCGGGCAGTGAGGTTTTAGCAAAGCTTTTGGCCTGCTATGCCGCGTATGAAGACGGGCTTACCGCCCTTGCCGCGAGCGACGCGCAAACATTGGTAGCTTTTTCAACCCAAATCAAGTATACTCAATTATATCTTACACACGAATACTTTAAGTTGATGGAGGCGTTTGGCTCCGTCGCATAAAACAAGAGGCCATAAATGAAACTATCCGATGTAGCGCGTACGCTGGACGCGCAGGTACTGTGCGGGGAAGCTCTTCTTGATCAAGTCGAGGTTGATTATGCCTTCGGTGCGGATCTGATGAGCGACGTGCTTGCTTTTGTAAACGGCAGAACGCTGTTTTTAACGGGCATGGTCAACCTGCACACGCTTCGCACGGCCGATGTATTGGACATTCGCTGCATCGTTTTTGTGCGTGGCAAAGAAGTGCCGCCGGAAATTTTAAGCATGGCACAAGCATACGAAATGATTCTTTTGCATACCGACAAAACGCTTTTTACCGCCTGCGGGCTTCTCTACAGTGCCGGGCTTCGCAGCTGCGTTAAGGTTTAGCGGCATGTCAGATGT
>DLFZ01000075.1:0-16128 GCA_002482435.1 Christensenella sp. UBA7707 | reverse complement strand
AGGTTTGACACCGCGGGCGAAGCTTCCGCAAAAATCAAGCGCACGCTCAAAAAAATGGGCGTTTCCCCCGCGATTATCCGGGAGGCGGCCATCGCCTCTTACGAGCTTGAACTGAACCTTGTGATCCACTCACTGGGTGGCTCGCTTACGCTTGAAATCACCGGGGACATGCTGCGCCTTGTCAGTGAGGACTGCGGGCCGGGCATCCCCGACATTCCGCTTGCGATGACGGAAGGGTACTCCACCGCTTCCGAGGCGGTGCGCAACATGGGCTTTGGCGCGGGCATGGGGTTGCCTAACGTAAAGCGGCACAGCCATGTTTTTTCTATACAGTCCGAGGTTGGAACAGGCACAGTCATAAACGCCGGTTATCATCTCACGCTGGCCGGCTGATTTTAGATTTTTGCATTTGATCAAACATTTCCATGCGCTTTATCAGGCGCCGCGAAGCATGAGCTCGCTGAAACGTTTCTCATGGATGAGGTTCGCGATGTACAAGCATTCCGTACGGCTCGACAAACGAAAATGCGTAGGCTGCACAAGCTGCATCAAGGTCTGCCCCACCGAGGCCATCCGCGTGCAGATGGGTAAGGCTAAAATTATGGAGGACAGCTGCATCGACTGTGGGCGTTGCATTACCGCTTGCCCGCACCACGCGATGATCTCCGTAACCACACCGCTTGCCGCGATGGCAGATCACAAGTTCAACATCGTGGTGGTGGCAAGCACGTTTTACACCCAGTTTCAAACCATTGCCGCGCCCGAAGAAGTTTACAGCGGGCTTTATTCGCTTGGGTTTGATTCCATTTACGAAGAGGCGCGGGCTTCGGAAATCCTCGCCGAGGCGCTTCGCAAGCATTTGCGAAGCGAAAACGCGATTTTCCCCGTCATCTCCACAAGCTGTCCGGTTATCCCGCGGCTGGTGACGACACTCTACCCAAATCTCATCGACAACCTTTCCCCCTTCCTTCCCTCCAACGAAATCGCCGCGCGCATTGCAAAAAACGAATTTTGCGAAATGTTTGGGGTTGACGCTTCGGAAGTGGGCGTTTACTACATTTCCCCCTGCTCGGCGGAAATGGCGCATGTACGCGCGCCGTTGGGCACCAAAAAAAGCACAATCGACGGCGTGTTTTCTGTGCGTGATGTGTACGCAAAACTTGTGAGCATCATCGAAAGCAGCAAAAACAAAGGTCCCGTATGTACCATTCCCTACCCTGCGGGAGCGTTTGGGCTCGGCACGGCGGTGGTGGGCGGGCTGTCAAGCGCCGTGGGTACGGAGCATTACCTCGCCGTAGACGGCATCGACAACGTTTGCCAATGCCTGGAAGAAATTGAAAACGAAAGAATTACGGGGCTTCACCTTCTTGAGCCTCTCACCTGCAGCGGCGGCTGCGTGGGTGGGCCGCTTAACTTTGAAAACCAGTTCGTCGCCAAAAACCGTTCGCGCCGCATTGCCAATTCGCAGCCGCGCCTTGATTTGGAGCATGACGAGCATGTTCAAAAATACGTCGGCTCTTCGCTCATCCGCTACGACGAAGCGTTTGAACCGCGTAGCATTTTACGTCTGAGCGACGATGTTGCCGAAGCCGCACGCATGATGGAAAAGCTCGAAGAAGTCAACCGTCAGCTTCCTGGTCTCGATTGCGGCTCCTGCGGTTCCCCCACCTGCCGCACCCTCGCTGAGGACATCGTGCGCGGGTATGCCGTGGAGATGGACTGCATCTTTAAACTGCGCGACAAGGTGCGCATCATGGCGCAGGAGATGGTGGATCTTGCAGGCGCGCATAAGCGCGGCTGATTTCCGTTTTTATTCTTTTTCGGAGGGCATTCTATGACGGTAAAAGAGCTTGCATCCTTGATTGAAGGCGAACTGTTACGCCCCGAGGGCGGTGAAAACGAAGTGACCTGCGGCTATGCCTGCGACCTTTTGAGCTGGGTGATGGCAAACGGCAAACAGGGCTGCGCATGGGTCACCATCCAAACACACATGAACGTAATTGCGCTCGCGTCGCTTCATGACATGGCGTGCGTGATCTTCCCCGAGGGTGTTTCGCCCGACGAAGCACCGCTGAAAAAGGCCGCCGAAGAAGGGATTGCGCTCATCAAAAGCCCGCTTACCGCGTACGGCATCTGCGCGCGCATGGCGCAAGCCGGGATCGCTGAACTGAAATAGCCTATGCTAAGCGGAGTGGTACGCTATGCTTAAACTCGCGTGCGACCTTCACATTCACAGTTGTCTTTCCCCCTGCGCCCAGATGGACATGACGCCCAACAACATCGTCCACATGGCCGTACTCAAGGGGTTGGATGCGATTGCTGTGTGCGACCATAACAGCGCATGGAACCTTCGCGCGATCAAGGCCGTTGCCGATGCATGCGGCCTTTTGCTTTTGCCAGGGGTAGAGGCGCAAAGCCGCGAGGAAGTTCATCTTTTATGCTACTTCAAAACCGTAAACGCCGCGGAGGCGTTTTCCCTTTCGTTGTATAAAACGCTTCCGGATATGCCGAACNNTTTTTTTGGGGAGCAGGCTGTGCTCGACGAAAACGACGAGCTTGTGCGCCACGAACCCAGGCTTTTGATCCAGTCGAGCAGCCTTTCACTCGACGAACTGCACGCGCTTTGCCTCCAACACGGGGGTGTAAGCGTGCCCGCGCACATCAACCGCACCGCGAATTCGCTTCTCTACCTTTTGGGCTTTATGCCCGAAAGCCCCTCGTTTTCATCGGTGGAACTGATGCACGCAGTTTTACCGCCCCAAACCCTTGATCTTTCTCCCTACCATGTGCTGTACTCCTCGGACGCGCATTGCCTAGAGGATATTTCGGAGCGGCAGTTTTTCCTTCCCGCCGCGGAAAAAAGCGCGGAGGCGCTTTTAAGCTACCTTATCAGCAAAAAGCAGGATTGATTTTCTCAAACAAAAGTATCCGCCCCGCGCCGATTGACCGCGGGGCAGTTTTCGTTTACGCTGAACAAGCCGTAAATACAGCACGCGCTTTGTGGACGGCATTTTACAACTGCACGAGGAGGTTCTATGTCTCTTTTCGGATGGAAGAAAAACATTGAGGCACTGCCCATCGAAACCATGCTGCTGTTTGAGGAGCGCCAGCTTTTGTACCTGCCCGAGCACGGAAAAAGACGCGAGCTTGCGCTTGTTTTTCGTGCAAGGCCGCACATCGCATGGTATGTGCAAAACAAAGCACCTGCGCTTTTAGAATGGCTGGAGGCACTTATCAACGAATATCGCGACGAACCGCTTCCCGAGGGCGAGGCGTTTTCGGCGCTTTGTACGAAGCTTCTCGAATCCATGGAGGACTGGGTGGTTTATGTGACTGCGCCGGAGGACTACGACACGCAGGTGTTTACAACATGGGATGCGAACGAGCTCACCGGCCTTGCGGATTTTTCCGGCAAGATCGTGGTTGACATCGGCTCCGGAACGGGCAAACAGGCGTTTGCCGCCGCGCCTCTTGCTAGGTATGTTTACTGCGTAGAGCCGGTATACAACCTTCGAAAATACCTCAAGGCACAGGCAAAAGCGCATGGGCTCCATAACGTATTTGTTGTGGACGGCCTTTTGGAAGGGATCCCGTTTCACGAAGGCTTTGCGGACATCGTAACCGGGGGCCATGTATTTGGCGACGATATGGAAACCGAGTACGCGGAGCTTACTAGGGTAACCAAAAAGGGAGGCACGATTGTTCTATGCCCTGGCAATGTTGACCGCGACAACGATACGCACCGTTTTTTAACGGATAAGGGCTTTTCCTACCGGCGCTTCTTAGAACCGGGCGACACCTACGCCTCCGGCTGGGTAAGAAGCTATTGGAAGGTAAACGAATAGTCGGCAATATAAAAACGGCGGGATACAAATCCCGCCGTTGGTTTGTGAAAAGCAAAGGTGCTCACTTCTCTATTGTGGCCACACGCCAAGGCAGTCGTCGTATTGAAATACAAACTCCGTGAGGGTGAGCGCCATATCGGTGTTGACCTGCGCGTAGATCGTGTTTTCACCGGGCTGCAAAATCAAAACATATTGTCCGTCCTGCGTTTGAAGCTTCCCCGAGGCCACGGTTTCCTCGCCTTCATAAAAAACGATATCCACCGCGCAAACAAGCGGC
This sequence comes from Christensenella sp. UBA7707, assembly GCA_002482435.1. GTDB lineage: Bacteria > Bacillota > Clostridia > Christensenellales > CAG-138 > UBA7707. The sequence goes on along the minus strand of DLFZ01000075.1, from coordinate 12,006 downwards.
TGCGGATAGGTATTTACCGCCACGGCATCCACAAACGTATCGCCGAACTGCTCATACACCTGAATGTTTTTAAATTCCAAATACTGCCGATAATGTTCGGGCATGGAAACGAACGCCCCGAGCGCATCATAAACGCCGATGAGCCGTTGCGGCTCGGAGGTTGGCGTTGGCGTTGGCACGGCGGTTTGCTGAGGTGTAGGCGTAGCAGAAGGTGTTGGCGCTATGGACTCCGTAGGCACAGGCGCAAGCGTGACCGATGGTACAAAAAGTGGCACAGCGGAAACGCAGCCGCTCATGAAAAGAAGCACTGCCATGGCAAAACATATGATTTTTGCTAATTTAAGCGTCATTTTGGCCACGGTTTTCCCAAATCAGGCGCTTTCTCAAGTCGTAGAGCTTATCGGAAATATCCACCTTGTATACATGTGGGTTCAAAAGGCGTTTGGTTTCCTCCCAGAAGGTTTTCAGTTCGCGCTTGTTGTATTCGCGCGCCTCAAGTACGCCCGGTGCGGTGTACACTTGCTTGCCGTCCACAAAAACGGGAACGAGCAGCTCACGGATGCTGAAGTTTGAGATCGTCATGGTTCTGTAGGTCTGCTCGGGATGGTAAAGCTTCAAGGGCTTCGACGCATCAAACGTTTCCTCGTCGAGCACAATCAAATCCGCTATGGCCATGCCGTTTGCATTGTTGTAGAGCCGCAGCACCTTTTTGTAACCCGGATACGTTACTTTTGCAGCGTTTTCGCTCAACTTGATTTTCGGCACCGTTACGCCGTCCACCACCTCGGCGGCAAGCTTATAAACACCACCAAGGGCGGGATTGTCGTAAGAAGTGATGAGCCTTGTGCCAACGCCCCATACGTCGATGCACGCGCCCTGCGTTTTTAAATCGTGGATCACGGTTTCGTCGAGGTCGCTCGACGCGAAGATTTTCGCGTCGGTATGCCCCGCGTCATCAAGCATTTTGCGTGCCTTTTTGGAAAGGTACGCAAGGTCGCCGGAATCGAGGCGAATGCCGATGGGCTGATACCCTTTTGCCTTGAGCTCATCGAACACGGTGATGGCATTTACAACGCCGCTTTTAAGCGTATCGTAGGTATCCACCAGCAGCAAGCAGGAATCTGGAAACGTAGAGGCATACGCGCGGAAGGCAGATAGCTCGTCCGGAAAGCTCATCACCCAGCTGTGGGCATGCGTGCCCTTTACGGCAATGCCGTAAAGCTGCCCCGCAAGCACGTTGCTTGTGGAATCGCAACCGCCCACAATGGCAGCGCGCGCGCCAAACGTACCAGCATCAGGCCCCTGCGCACGGCGAAGGCCGAATTCAAGCACCGCGTCGCCCTGCGCTGCGTACACTACGCGGCTCGCCTTGGTGGCAATGAGCGTTTGATGGTTCACGAGGTTAAGCAGCGCCGTTTCGATGAGCTGTGCCTCCATGATGGGCGCCTTTACGCGGATGAGCGGCTCATAGGGAAATACAAGCGTCCCCTCCTCCATGGCGTAAAGCTCGCCCGTAAAGCGGAGTGAATGAAGCTCCTTCAAAAACGCCTCGTCAAACAGGTTGAGGCCGCGTAAATATGCAATGTCGTCCTCGGTAAAGCGAAGGTTGTTGATGTATTCGATCACGGATGCCGTTCCCGCCATAACCGCGTAGGAGCTGGTTTCCGAAGTGCTGCGGAAAAACAGATCAAACACTGCGATGTTTTTGGTCATTCCATGCTTGAAATAACCATACATCATCGTAAGCTGGTAAAGATCCGTCATCATGGTAAGGTTTCTCATGCTTATGCTTCCCCGTCCTCGTTTTCCTGGGAGCCATCGCTTTCTTCGGCAGACGCGGCTTCCTGTTCGGACTCCTTGCCCGATTCGGTTTCTTCTGTCTTCGCTTCTTCCGCTTCCTCGGCTTTCGCTTCTTGCTGTTCGACGCATTCTTCCGCGCCGCCGCGCTCGGGCGCTTCCCCGGTGATTTCTTCGCATTCCTCGCAGGCGCACACGCCTAAGCCTTCCGCGGCGAGCGGGGCGGGCCACATCAAATGCCCTGCCTTGTTCTCCTTCATACGGCGCACCACAAAGAATACAAGCACCACAAGGAACGCAAGCGCACTCAGGGCTTGAGAAACGCGAATGCCGCCAAGCATCAGACTATCGCCGCGCAGGCCTTCCACAAACATGCGCTCAAACGCGTACAGCATAACGTATGTCAAAAACGCGTCGCCATCGTGCCTGAACTTTTTGCGGTACGACCAGAGAAAAACGAAAACAAGCAAGCACCATGCAGACTCATAAAAGAACGTCGCCATATGGTACGGATTCTCGCAGAGCACGCCGTTGAAATAATGGAGCCCTTCGATTTTCACCGCAAACGGGAACCACAAAAGCTCACCGTTGTTGATGGGCAGACCGAATGCCTCTTGGTTAAAAAAGTTGCCCCAGCGGCCGATGGCTTGCGCCAGGACGAGGCCCGGTGCAATGCAATCCACCAAGCGTAAAAACCGGAGCTTTTTCACGCGCGCGTAGATGACCGCGCCAAGAAGCCCGCCTATAACCGCGCCATAAATCGCGAGGCCGCCTTCCCATATGTATAGGATGGTAATGGGGTCCTGCAAGTAACGTTCGAGTTCAAACAACACGTAGTAAAGCCTTGCAAACACCACGCCGAGCGGTATGATCACAAGACACAAATCCACAATGGCATCTTCCGGGAGCTTTTTACGCTTGCCCTCCCGCATGGCAAGAAGCACCGCTAAAACGATGCCTACAGCCATCAAAATACCGTACCAGTAAACGTCCTTGCCCCACAGCGTAAAAGCAACGCGATCGGGTAATTGCATATGCGTTCCTCCCGAAAATCATAAAATAAGCCTTTGTTTTCCACTTTGCTTATTATACAACAGCCTCATGCTTTTTTCAAATCGGCGAAAAACCGCAGCATTCTCCCAAACCTTTGGCGCAAGATGTTCAGTTCTTTACAAACGGTGTAAAATCGTCGATTTCGTCGTGATCGAAACACAATGTTCCGGCGCGCCTCAAGACCTCCGTGCCATAGCGGTCGCGAAGCGCGTCTGTCGCTCGGTCGAGCCGAAGCCTTCGTTCATGTGCCGTATCGGCAAACAACAAAAGTTGCTCGGGTTCCGCCGTCAGCTTTGTTACGCGTACGCCGACCTGCCGCACGGGGCGGCCGTGAAACAACTCTTTTGCAAGCGACCTGACGCTATCGTAAAGCTCGGCAGTGGCATCCGTAGGCGTAGAAAGCGTTCTCTGCTTTCCCTCCCCACTCATGTCGCCGTAGCGAAAGTGAATGCCTACTACACCCGCGCGCATGCCAAGCGTGCGCAGCCGGTACGCCACATCCTCGGTCTGCATGAGAAGCGCCGAGCAAACTTCTTCAAGATTACAGGCATCCTGCGAAAGGGTAATGGACTTACTCACGCCTTTTTGTTGCTCCGGGTCGCAGTTGATACGCGTATCATCCATACCGTTTGCGTTGCGCCAGAGCGTTGTACCGCATACGCCGAAAATTTCTTTTAGCAGCGTCGCGCTCGTTTGGGCAAGGTCGCCCACGGTGCGTACGCCGAGCGTATAAAGTTTTGCCGCCGTCGCCTTTCCCACATACATGAGCGACTGTACCGGCATGGGCCATATGAGCTTCTGCCAGTTTTCGGCATTGATTACCGTAACCGCATCCGGCTTTTTATAGTCCGACCCCATTTTTGCCATGAGCATGTTATCGCCTACACCCACGGATACCGTAAGCCCTAACTCGTTTTTGACGCGCTCGCGCAGCTTGTGCGCAAGGTCGAGGGGCGGGCCGAAGATACGCTCGCAACCGCCGTAATCAAGATACGCCTCATCAATGCCGTAGCGCATAATAAGCGGCGAATAGCAGCGCACGATACGCATAAAGCGGTCGGAATAGTCCATATACATGCGGAAATCCGGCGCGACCATCACCGCACCTGGGTAGCGCGCGAGCGCCTCGCGTATGGGCATGCCCGCACGCACCCCGGTGCGTTTTACGGGGTAGGTTGCCGCGAGCACGATGCCGTGCCTGCGCTTCGGGTCGCCGCATACCATAAGGGGCGTATCAAAGCAATATTGGCCGTTGCTTTTCACAACGGCACAGCTTGCGTAAAACGAATTCAAATCCACATGCAGGAAGCTCATATTCCCTCTCTAGCAAACACGAACGTTTGTTCTTGTTTTTATTATATGCCATTTGCATCGAAAGTAAAGAGGAAAAAAGCGGAAAAAAAAGGCCGCCTGCGCGTTTTCGCGCAAAGCGGCCATAGAATTAAGCGGCAGTATTTGATTTACGGAACGATGGCGTCGATGTCCACGAGGTTTTCGGGAGCAACGCTCTTTTCCTTATCGAAGTAGTAGGTAAAAATATCCTCCACGGCGGGCACGCTCGACGCGCCCGAAAAACCATAGGGTACGCACACCACAACCGCGATCTCGGGATTTTCGCGCGGGCCGTAGGTTACGAACCACGAAGTATTTTCAATGTCGATTTTGGTGTTGGTGCCGACCTGTGCAGAGCCGGTCTTGCCGCTGATGCGGGAAAGATAACCGGAGTTGGTGAATTCTTGGCTGAACTTATCCGCCGCGGTACCCGTATCCTCCGGCGTATCCGCCGATACCACGTGCTCCATGCCCACATGAATCGCGTCCCAAATGCTGCCGTCGATCTCGATGGACGCATGCACACGCGGCGCAATCTCCTCAACCAGCGCTCCGTTTTCGTCCAAAATACGGTCCACGATATGCGTATCGTACACCGTGCCCTCGTTTGCGACGGCGGCAACGTAGCGCGCAACGGCAAGCGGCGTTACAAGCGTTGTGCCCTGCCCGATGCCGGAACGGATGGTAAGCGCGGGCTTCCATTGAAGCTCTGTTAAAAGCGAGGTGATTTCATTGGTCCAGCGCTTGTTTGCGGAGGTATACCCCTCGGGGATGCTGATACCATCGCTCAAAATGCGGCGAACCTGCGGACCGGTATTTTCAAGGCTGCCGCCGCTCAATATCTGCATAAGGTTTAAGGCGCAGGCTTTCACATCATCCTCGGTAGCGTCGGTGGGATAATATGTGAGAAGCTCTTTCAAAAGTGAGCAGAGCTTGCTGTACACAAGGCCCGAAAGGCTTGTTTTCTGCTCTTTGAGCGAAAGAGAGCTGTTGTAAAGCACGTCTTGCCCGCCGATGATACCGATGGCCTCGCCGGTAAGTTCCACGCCTGTGGCGCTCGTAAGCCCGAACATGTCTGCCCACTCGTTGAGCCTTTCAATGCCCAAGCGGTTGGCGACCTCGAAGAAGTAATAGTTGCAGGAGTTCTGGATGGCCTTGATGATGTCCTGATCCTGATGCTTCGCGGGATTTGTTACCCAGCAGCTCGGCATGCCCGTGGTGGTCACGGAAACGTTGCCCTCATCGTCTACTACCGTCATGTGATAGGGCGAGTTATCGTCGATGGTTTCGGTAAGAGAAATTACGCCATCGGCAAGCCCTGCAATACCCGTGACCATTTTGAAGATAGAACCCGGTGCGAGCCTCGCGGATATCGCCTTGTTTCGCATGGGCGTTGTTTGGGAGGCATATTCGCTGTCAAACAACATATTGTACTGCTCCGTTGTAAGCCCTTGCATAAACCAGTTGGGGTCAAACGAAGGATAGGAAGCCATGGCGAGAATGTCGCCGGTATTCACGTCCAGCACCACGATTGCGCCCGTTTGCGCGGTGTTGATTCTGCTTGTATCGCCATCGGTTTTATTCAAATAGGCTTCGCTGTACTCCGGGTTTACAATTCTGCTCTTTTCTGCTTGATTGATGTCATTGATAAGGTCTTCAAGAGCCTTTTCCACCACTCCTTGAAACTGAATGTCGATGGTGCTCATCACGTCGTCACCATTGGTGGGTGCGGTATAGGAAACCTCTCGAATGACGCTGCCGTTTTTGTTGACGATCACCGTACGCTCGCCCTGATGCGCCTCAGTTGCACCGGTGAGGTACGCCTCCATGGTGGCCTCAAGCCCCGAAGCGCCTACATAGTCGTTGTAAGAGTAGCCTTGCACCTTCACCATTTCCTCGGTGGCACTGCGGCTCAAATAGCCGACGATATGCGCCGCGCTCGCACCGCGCGGGTAAACACGCGTGGTGCTCTGCGCGGTCTGTACACCCACAAGCTCAGATGCTCGCATGCTGATTTCGGAAACCGTTTCAAGGCTCACGTCGTAGGCGATCACGATGGGTTCATAGGCACGGTAGTTGTTGAGGTTGACTTCCTGACGGATGGAAATGACCTTGAGTGCATCCTCAAAAGAAACATCCTCGGGGATGCACCACGAAGCGCGAAGAATTTTATAAAGGTATTCCGCCGGCGGCCATGTGGAAACATCCCAGTTGGCACTGTTTTCGGAGGCCAAGTAGTCGTCTGACACAGCGATGCCTTTGTTGGATAGATAGTTAATGATGTTAACGCCCATGGCCTCCAAAAAGTTTTTGTAGCGCCACTTGATGGCGTCCTCACTGGTAACGCCCCACTCGTATTTAAACTCGCCCGTTTCGGTTCTGCGGATATAGGAGGTGTCAATCACCTTACCGCCGTTGCGCTCAATGATTTCGATGGCCTTTAAAAGCGACTCCGTATACACCGCGGAGTCGTAGGTGCTGCGGTTGTCGGCATTGCGCAAAAACTCCACGTTATAGCTGGTCCTGGAATAGGCAAGCACGATACCGTTCCGGTCAAGGATCCTGCCGCGGCTCCCTTTGATGGCGATGGTGCGGGTAAAGCGATCCTCCGCCTGCTCCGTAAGGTCATTGCCCTGCGCAAGCGTAAGCGTGCCGAGCTTGTAGATGAGCGCACTCATCATCAAAAGCAGCACAAGCGCCGTAAGCAAAAATCTGGAAAGTGTTTTTTTCATTCAGGTTACCTCAATAGGAAGCCGCGCTTCCCCGTTCATAACAATTCGCCAAAATTCTTTTGCGGTTTTTCTTAAGGGCATCGCAAAACTGGCCTCAGAGCCGATGTTCCGCCCGCCTGCCCACCTGCCGCGCAAACGCGCGCTTCAATACCGCGTGCATCACCATGCTCAACGCCGCGCTCAAAAGCACGCAGGGCACGATGTAGGAAAGAAGCATGTCAAAATACGAAAACGTTCCGCCCATCGTTTTGAGCGCAAGCGCCATGACATGCTCCTTCAAAAGCCCGGCCGCCGCCACGGCAAGCGCGGGCATGATCACATTGTCCGCATAGTATTTTTTATAAAGCACGCCGCCGATCGCGCCCGCAAGCATATAACTGAGCGCCGAAAGCCCAATGGATCTGCCGAACATCAAATCCATAAAAAGGCCGGCAAAAAGCCCGATGAGCGCAGCCGGAACAGAGCCGAGGAGCACGCCCAGCGAAACCGCCACAACAAGCATAGCGTCAGGCCTCGTACCTGCAATGTTAAAAAGATTAAAAAAAATGGAGTCGAGGTATGCCGCAAGGATCAACGCAAGCGCAATGTGAAGGTTTCTCACGGTGAAACCTCCGTTTCCGCTTCTGCGGCATTCGTAAGCACCATGACTTCCTCGATGTGTTGAAAATCCACAGCAGGCTGCAAAATAGCGTTGCCCGCTTCGCTATCGGTTCCCTGGCGGGAAACCTCAATGACCGTGCCTAAAACAACACCTTTGGGGAAAATGCCGCCTACGCCGTTTGTTACGATGATGTCGCCCGGAACAAGGTCGCTCCCTGCGGGCAGGTAATAAAGCTCCAAAAGCTCTCTGCCGTCGCCGGATAAGAGCCCGCGCACCATGCCGTTGTCGCGCGTACGCTCCACCATAACGCTCACGGCGGAGGTCGTATCGATGATGGCAGTAACCTTGCTCCAGGTTGCACCAACCTCCGTGACTCTGCCTACAAGCCCCGAAGAGCTTATCACCGGCTGATCCTCTTCAATGCCCTGCTTGCGCCCGGCGTTGATGGTAAAAACGCTGAACCACACGCCCTGATCCATGCCAATCACACGAGCGGTCACATACGAAGAAAACTCCTGCTCCTCGGCATAGTTCAAAAGCGCGCGAAGGCGCTCGTTTTCCTGCTGCTCCTCCGCGAGCCTTTGCTCGATCTGCTCGTACTGCGCAAGCTTTACCTTGAGCTGCGCGTTTTCCTGATCGGCGTCGGTGGTTTTAAAGATACGTTGAAAAAAGCCCGTGATGGCAGCGGATGCCTGCGATGCAAAGCTCTGCACGGGTGTAGTTACCGTGCCCACAGCATTTTCAACCCATGTCGCCGTGCGGTTGCCGGAGGTCGCAAGAGCCAAAACGCCCAAGAGCAGCGCCGCAACCAATAAAATGAGCAATGGCTTGTTTTTGAATAAGCCTCGCATCCAATGCCTCCAAAGCGTTGATGTTTCTTAAAAATCCAACGTTCCAACGTCATTTCATTATAATAAGAAGCACCGCTGCGCGCAAGGCGCAGCGGTAAAATGTCACACACTGTTCATTTGAAAAATGTTGCCTGCGCAGCCGTTTTCGCGCTTTGCGCTACATGGAAGCCTCTTCCTCTGCTGTTTTTTCTTCGAGCACGCTCGTGATACCGCTCAAATCCGAAAGCGCCAAAAGCGCGCCCAGCGCAACGCAGTCGAGCGCATCCTGCGCTGCGACGGTGCGAATGCCCGTTTCTCTCGCGATTAAAAGGTCAATCCCTTTCAAAAGCGCACCGCCGCCCGAAAGCGCAATGCCATGTTCCATCACATCGCCCGCAAGCTCCGGCGGCGTGGAAGCGAGCGTTAGCTTTACGGTTTCTACAATTTCTCTTAGCGGCTGCATGATGGCGCGGTTGATCTCGCTTGAGGAGATCACAAGGCTTTCGGGAAGCCCTGTTTCCCTGTTCCGCCCACGCACTTCCATATGCTCCGTGCTGCCCAAAACCGCGCTGCCGACGGTTTTTTTGATGTCCTCCGCCGTGCGTTCACCGATGGCCACGTTGTATTCGCGCTGGATGTGCGAAATGATCGCCGCGTCGATGTGGGTACCGCCCGTGCGCACGGAGTTATAGGAGGCCACGCCGCCAAGCGCGATCACCGCCGCATCCGTGGTGCCGCCGCCAATATCAACGATCATGGATCCGACAGCATCGTACACGGGAAGATCGGCGCCGATGGCTGCCGCCATCGGTTCGTCCATGAGCATGACCTCGTTTGCGCCAGCGCCCTTTGCCGCGTCGAGAAGCGCCCTTCTTTCAACGCCCGTCACGCACATGGGAAGGCACAGCATCAGCCTTACGCCAAACGCGCCGATGCGCCGCCCGAGCGCCTTTTCCATATAAAAGCGCAACATGGTGGCGGTAAGCTCAAAGTCCGCTACAACACCGTCGCGCATGGGATACACCACATTGATGCCTCCGGGCGTGCGCCCGAGCATTTGAATGGCGTCCTTTCCTACGGCGAGGATCTCACGCCGCTTTCCGGTGGATACGGCTATGGCGCTAGGCTCACGCAGCACGATGCCCCTGCCTTTGACCGCGATGAGCGTATTTACGGTGCCAAGATCTATAGCGATGCTCGGCGAAAAAATTCCCGCAAGCTTCGATTTGAACATTGTATACCTCCCAATGATCTTCTTTGTACTGGAAAGTATGTCCAATTCGGTGCGGCGTATACACGGGGTTGTTGTTTACATTTGTTTGTATAATTCTCGGCATCTGTGCTATGATAAAAAACAGCGGATTTTACAACATTTTGGAGGCACTATGCGGTTGATTTTGGCTTCCGGCTCGGCACGCAGACGCGAGCTGATGGAGCTTGCCGGTTACGATTTTACGGTACATGTCAGTGATGCGGACGAGGCATCCGATACGTTAGACCCGGCGCTTCTGGTTTGTGAACTTGCCCTCAAAAAAGCGCGCGCCGTACAGGAAGAAATCCACGAGCCTTGCGTCGTTGTAGGTGCGGATACGGTGGTGGTGCTTGACGAACGCATCATCGGCAAACCGAAAAGTAAAGAGGATGCGTTTTCCATCCTCAAGTCCTTAAGCGGCCGTACGCACACCGTTTACACCGGCCTTTGCGTGCTTCGCGATGCGGACGAACCCTTTGTTCATTGCGACACAACAAGCGTCACCTTTTCGCAGCTGAGCGACGAGGAAATTTATGCCTACATTGAAACAGGCGAGCCGATGGACAAGGCTGGCGCGTACGGCGTGCAAGGCATAGGCTGCGTGTTCGTCGCCCGTGTGGAGGGCTGCTATTTTACGGTAATCGGCCTCCCCATGCCTACGCTTTATACGGCATTGAAACAAAAGGGTATTTTACCTGCGAAACCAACGGCAAGGTAAAGTATAACAAAGCGAAAAGGCTGCTCCCCTTTTTGATGGGGACAGCCTTTTTTGCATCAATCTTCGGTTTCTGAGCCTAAGCACATATCATAACCGTCCAAAAAGCTATGAACGCCTTCCTTATCCTTGTAGCTGATAACAGTTTCCAAGTTGATATTCTCCACGCTTGCGAAGATGTTTTGCTCAATCTTCGGGCTTATTTTACGGAAGCGCTTGATAAGTTCCTTCATCTCCTGCCGCTTCCCGCCTCCTCCGTTGTCGCCGAGCACACAGTTTTCCGTAAACCGGCATGCGCATTGAATGAATTTTAAATCATTGTACTGGCACCACGCCTTGATATCGGCCTCCTTCACCATATACATGGGGCGGATAATCTCCATCCCCGCATAATTGGTGCTGTGGAGCTTTGGCATCATGGTGCGCACCTGTCCGCCGTATAGCATGCTCATGAGGATGGTTTCGATCACATCGTCGAAATGGTGTCCGAGCGCGATCTTGTTGCAGCCAAGTGCCTGTGCGCGGCTATAAAGCGCGCCGCGCCGCATCCTTGCACAATGGTAGCAAGGCGAGCGGTCGTCGTTTTCTACGATTTCAAAAATGTTGGTTTCAAAAATTTTAACAGGCAACCCCAAAATCGCCGCGTTCTCTTCCACGCGCCTTCGGTTTTCCGCGTTGTATCCGGGGTCCATCACAAGGTATTCGATGTCGAACTTCACGGGGCCGTGCCTATGGAGCTCCTGCATGCACTTTGCCATCAAGAACGAATCTTTGCCGCCGGAAATGCAGATGGCGATCTTGTCCCCCTCGAGCACAAGCTTATAACGCGCCACGGCATCCACAACGCCGTGCCATATCTCGCGGCGGAACTTTTTGATGATGCTGCGTTCGATTTCCTGTAACCTATCCATTAGCCTTGCTCCGTTTCTTTCATGCACGTTTTAAACGCCTTCAAAAACGAGGCGATCTCTTCTTCTGTCGTAAGCCTTCCCGTGCTGACGCGCACGGTGGAAAGCGCGCGTTTTCGATCATTTGTAAGCGCGAACACCGGCCTCGAAACCGACTTTGGCGCGGTGCAAGCTGACTTGCCAGAAAGCGAAAAACCCATTGCTCCAAGCCGTGTAATCAGCTTTGGCGCATCCTTGCCGATAAGGCTGAAATTAAAAATATAGGGAAGCGCATCGGCAGGGCTGTTCACGATAACGTCGCGGCGGCCGGAGAGCGCTTTTTTTAATGCCGCATTATGCATTCTTGCGCGTGCAAGGTTTGTTTCCATTTCCCCATACGCGAGAGAAAGCGCCGCTTCCATGGCAGTAGATAGCGGCAATGCAGGCGAGCCGCTTCGAAACGCAGTGGTGCTGATGCCCCCGTTCAACTGAGGCTCCACCATAACCCCCGGGCGCATCACAAGCGCGCCGATGCCGTTCGGGCCGTAAAACTTATGTGCGGCAAACGTAAAAAGATCCACTTCTTGAAGTACGACAGGGATTTTGCCCACCGCCTGCGTGGCATCCACATGAAACAGCGTGTTCGGAAAACGAGACTTTAAAAATTTGCCGATCTCGTCGATGTTTTGCACAACGCCGGTTTCTCCGTCGGCATAGCATATGCTTACAAGAAGCGTATCCGTCCGGACGAGTGAGACAAGGCTTTCAAGCTCTACCTTTCCGTTTTCGTCAAGCTCGGCGTAATCC
>DLFZ01000248.1:1577-15863 GCA_002482435.1 Christensenella sp. UBA7707 | reverse complement strand
CCGACGGCAATCAGGTTAATCATCAAGCCGGTAACCACCTGATTTGTGCGGCGAGAAACGGTGAGGAACGCAACGGCGAGCCCAAGAATTGCGCCTATCAGGAGGGTAATCAATACGGCCAAGGCCAAGCTGTTCAAATAGAAGCCAACGGCAATGCCGGTCAACGCGCCAAACAGCATAATGCCCTCGATACCCATATTGATAACGCCGGAACGTTCGGCATAAACCTCCCCGATGGAAACCAAAATCAGGGGGGCTGCCCATCTTAAAGCGGCCTGCAGCCAGTCAATAACAATATCAAATGACATTTACTTGTCCTCCTTTATGGCAGGAGTCTTTGTAGCTTCTTCGGCTTCATTGTCCTTATCCGTATCCACAACCTTCTTCAGACGGTGGCTATCAACAACGCCCACACCAATTACGAAGAGCATGCACATGGCGATGATAATGGAGTTGATCGAGGAGGCAACGCCTGTCTCGATAGACATCGTTGCGCCACCTGCTTTCAAAGCAGCGAAGAACAGTGCGGAAAGAACAACGCCAATCGGGTTGCCGCCCGCCAGCAGCGCAACAGCGACACTTTCGTAACCCACACCCGTAACGAATTCCATGAACACACGGCGTTTGAGGCCCATGATTTCAATTGCGCCGGAAATGCCTCCAATAACCGCCCCGATCATGATGATCATCATGATCTGCCTCTTAGAATCCACACCAGCGTAGCGGGCAGCGAAGGGATTGCTGCCAAGCATCTTTGTGCGGTAGCCAAACGGCGTATAGTTCAAAATGAAGTACAACAGCAGGCAGAGCAGGATTCCAATAAACGGACCCGGATGCAGGCTGGAGCCCGGCATCAAAATCGGCAGCAACGCGCTGGCCTGGAACTGTTTGGACATCGGATAGAACGCACCAACTTCCGCAACCAACGAGAAATTCGAAACAACCCAGTTGGTCAGGTAAATGGCGATATAGTTTAACATAATCGTTGCTGTAACTTCGTTTACGCCTTTATAAGCTTTCAAATACCCTGGAATGAAGCCCCAAAAGCCGGAGAAAATCGCCGCAAAGACAAAGCAAAGGAGGACATGCAGCACCGGTGGCAATCCAAGGTCTAAAACGCCAACGATTGCAGCGCCGATCGCACCCAGGTACATATAGCCTTCAATACCGGTGTTCCAAACACCGGCTTTGATGCCGATGGCAACGCCGATACCGCCTAGCAGAAGCGGAGAGGAACGAACCAGAACGTTGCTGAACGCCTGCGCGCTACCGAATGCACCGCGGAGCAAGGAACCATAGGCAAAAAACGGATTCACGCCGGTAATGGCAATCAAAATGCCGCTTGCGATCAAGCCCAGTACAATGCCAAGAACGGTACGACCGGCAGATACGACCACATCCCCGAGAATGGGAACTTTTAAAATTTTCGCGTTTTTCAATGCTTTCATTGCTGCACCTCTGGTGTTTGGCCTAACATCATCTGGCCAATTACCTTCTGATCTGCCGTTTCGCCGTCCAAGTCGCCCATGATCTCTCCGCCAAACAGCACGATAATGCGGTCGCTCAAGGCCATAACCTCCTGCAACTCCGCAGAGATAAACAGCACGGCTGCGCCGCGGTTACGCTCTTTGAGCAAAATATCGTGCACGTTGGAAACCGCACCAAGGTCAAGGCCGCGCGTCGGGTGTGATGCGATATCCAAAACGGGTTCCGGATCGAGTTCACGAGCGATAACGACTTTCTGCTGATTGCCGCCGGAGAGGTTTCTCACTTTGACATCTTCAGAAGGCGTCTTTACGTTGTACTTTTTGATCATATCGCGCGCATGCTTTTTAATGGCCTTATAGCGAAGGACCTTCTTGTGTGCAAACGGCTCATTTTGGTAATCCTTCATGATCATGTTGTCGGCAATGCTAAAATCCATGACAAGGCCGGTCTTCTGGCGGTCTTCCGGAATGAATCCGACGAAGGATGGGTCGGCAATAACGCTTGTGACCTTCTTGTCGTTGATGGTAATTGTACCGCCACTAAGTTTTCTCAAGCCGGCAATACACTCCGCCAGCTCGCGCTGACCATTGCCGTCAACGCCCGCAACACCGACAATTTCACCGGCATGAACGGTTAAGTTAAAGTTCTTGAGCGCATGGATGCCTCGGTCATCGTTGGCATTGACATCCTGCATAACAAGAACCGGCTTCAAATCTTTTAAAACCGGACGTTCTTTCCTCTCAATGGTAACGGGGCGGCCAACCATCATCTGCGCCAGTTTGAGTTGGGTGGCATCTTTCGTGTCGATGGTGCCGATATACTTGCCATCGCGAATAACGGTAACGCGGTCGGTGATCTGCATCACTTCGCGCAGCTTGTGGCTAATGAACACAACCGAACGCCCTTCTGCCGTAATACGGCGAATGGCGCGGCACAACTGGTCGCTTTCAGACGGAGTCAACACCGCGGTTGGCTCATCCAGCACCAGAACTTTACAATCTCTATACAAAGCTTTCAGAATCTCTACCCATTGCTGTTTACCAACAGGCAAGCGCCATACGATTTCGTCCGGATCAACAAACAATTCGTACTCTTCGCACAACTGCAATAAACGTTTCTTCGCAGGTTCAAGCTCCAAACGCTGTTTTTTCGACGGCATACCAAGGATGACGTTCTCAATAACAGACAGTGTATCAACCAGTTTGAAGTGTTGATGCACCATGCCAATACCATGTTGAATTGCCTCGGAGGGAGAGCCAATCTGTACTTCTTCACCGTCAAGCAGAATCTTACCGCTGGTTGGCGGGTAAAGACCGTACAGAACATTCATAAGGGTTGTTTTCCCCGCGCCGTTTTCGCCAAGCAGACCCAGCACTTCACCCTTTTTGCAATCAATGCTAACGTGGTCGTTTGCTAAAACACCGGGGAACTCCACTGTGATATCTTGCATCTGCAATGCAAACTTGTTTTCTTCCATACGCGATTCTTCCTCCCGATAACGCTATTAAAGAAACGCTAACTGGGGGTTCTGTTCAAGCTTTTGGTCTGCCCAGTTGACTCCCAGTTAGCAAATTCTGAATTAACTAACAGCGTTAATATTCACAAACAGATATCGGTTAGTCAACGATATCGATCTTACCGGCAATGAGGTCGGCAACGGCCGCATCATAAATGGCCTGCTGCTCGGCGGTCAACGTCGCGTTGATGACGGGATCGATGCCGTTATCGGCCATACCGATGATGTGGGACTGGCCATCGCACAGGCCGCCGGTGGCTTCCAGATAGCCCAGAGCTTCCCAAGCGAACACAACGCTGCCAACGGTAACGTTCTGCGCACCATAATCCGCAGCATAGTCAGCAACAGAGCCAACAACCCAAACGTCCTTAGAATCCTGCGCAGCGGCGGCAACACCGGCACCTGCAGCATCCAAGCAGGGGAACAGCACGTCATAACCCTGAGCGATCAGAGCCATGCAGCTTTCGCGAGCCTTAACGGGGTCCGACCAGTCGCCCGTGGTGATAGCGGTGGTCTCAATGGCGGAATTGACGTAGGCAACACCAGCGTAGAAGCCGGCTTCCATCATACGATGGTTGTCATAGAATTCACCGGTAACCATTGCAACCTTGTTGGTCTTGGTGGTCAGGCCGGCAAGAATGCCGCCGATGAAACCGGCATGGCTATAGCTGACGGTTGCAGCGGACAGGTTGGGGATATCGTTGGTTTCGGTTCCTACGGAGAAGATGAACTGCGTGTCGGGGAATTCTTTGGCAACGATCGCAAGCGCTTCGCCGAACTGGCCGCCCTGGCCGATGACGATAGAGTAGCCCGCCTGAGCAAACTGACGAATTACTTCGACCTGCTCGTCCTGCGTGACGCTTTCCTTGTAAGCGGTCTTGATGCCAAGCTCATCAGCGGCGCGCATCATGCCCTGATAGGTGTACTGGTTGAATGCTTGGTCGGTGATCAAACCGGACAGAACCATCGCAACACTACCGGCCATATCCTTGTCGACGGCTGCTTGCTGGGCGCCACCGCAAGCGACGAGGGACAGAGCCATAACCATGGCCAATGCGAACACTAAAATTTTCTTCATGGTTTCCTCCACTATTTGTTTATTGGTAAACAATCATTGTTACATGATTGGATGACCCGAGCCGAATCAGTCTTCCAACTTTCTAAACACACGACGACCATGGGACGGAGAACCCGAGAGCTCATAATCCCGCAAAACGACCTCGCCGCGGCACAATAAGGTCTTTGCTTTTCCGAAAACCTTCTTCCCTTCAAACGGGCAGAAGTCTGTGTTCATATGGAGCGTAGAGGCAGTCATTGTCCACGCAATCTCCGGATCAAACAGGCAAATATCCGCATCTGCGCCGGGTTGCAAGGTGCCCTTGTTCTTCAACCCAAACAACTTTGCCGGGTTGGTAGACGTTAAAGCAACCAATTTTTGCAAGTCGATTTGCTTTTTCATCACGCCTTCGGTGTACAGCAGCGTCAAACGGGGCTCTACACCCGGCATGCCGTTGGGAACTTTGTTGAAACATCCTTCGCTAAGGTCTTTTCGCATCTTGCTCGGCAGGCCTGCATCGTCAGAGGAAACGACCTCAATCGGCCCCAAGTTTGCGGCGTTCCACAGGCGCTCTAAATCATGCGACTTTCTCAGCGGTGGCGAGCAAATCCAAAGGTAGCCGTTTTCGCCCTTGAGCATATCCTCTGTAAGCATCATGTAATGCGTGCAGGTTTCTGCGTGGATCGGCAAACCATCTGCCTGCGCTTCCGAAACGATGCGAACGCTGTCGGCTGTGGAGGCATGTACGATATAAGCAGGAGCCTTCACGGTCTTCATCAAATCGACAACGCGCTGAATGGCCATATTTTCTGCGATAGCGGGGCGAGTCACCGCGTGATAAATCCACTCCTTATGTCCTTGCGCGATCGCTTTGTTTGTCAAATATTCGCAAGTGGCATCATGCTCACAGTGTACCATCAGCATGCCGCCGCTCTCCGCTGTTTTCTGCAAAACCTGCAGCATGCTATCATCATCCATAAGTCGTCCGGAGTGGCGATAGGTGGTAAAACATTTATAGGTAGGCACGCCCATCTTCACAAGTTCCGGGATTTCACTTATGGAACGTTCACTGGCATCATAAATCAAACCATGCATGCTCCAGTCAACATAGGCACGTCCGCGGTTATGGTCGTCCCAGTCTTTTACATTTTGAATCAACGAGGTACCTTTGGATTGGTTAGAAAAGCTGATTACGGAGGTAATTCCACCGTAAGCGCATGCTTTTGTACCGGTCAGCATATCGTGATCTGTTTTACCGCCCATAAAGGGAGCGTCAAAGTGTACGTGGGGCTCCACCAAGCCGGGCATTACGTGTAACCCCGTTGCATCGATGACCTCATCAAAATCTGCGGGTGAAAACTCTCCGGGGAGTTTCAATGCCTGAATGTGTTCCCCAACAACTGCAATATCATATTTCCCAATAAAATCCTTCGTGACAACAAGCCCGGAATGAATCAGAGTTTTTTTCATATGCTTCACGTTCCATTATCATAGTCATAAATAAGAGATTTGAGGGGTTTTACCGTCAATATATTGTATCCCATTTTTATATAATGTCAAGCGCAGGCGGGGCGGCTAACCCCCTCTCTCGGCCGAAACTCCGCGCTTAACCATTGAGGAAGTTTTCTGCGTTCAGGACATGTTGCTTTTTGAGAGTGTTAAAATATTATCGGTCAAGCAAGCTGCATCCACGGCGTTCAAACTGCATCGCTCAGTTAAAAATTTTTACGTATATTTCATGTCAAAAATCCTTTTCTTCCTATATATAAATGATATAATTTTTCAAATTTTACCTGCCAAAACAACATGAGCAAAGACGATCAAAATGAAATATACGTACATGAAACGAGCAGGGCTAGACCGCCTTACCAATAAAACGAAAGGAAAAATCCGTACTTTTGGTTTTCAAAACGCTTCTTTAGCAAAATAAAAATCTGTAAATAACAATTTTTTTTAGGTTTTCATTTGTCGATGCTCGATTTTGGCGAAAGCCCTAGAAAATGGTGCGCCTCGCAAGATTTGGTGCTTTGTGCTTGCCGCCGTGTTTATGCGCCACATGTGGATTTTTTAGGCACAAAAGACTATACTTTTGTGAGTATACAAACATTCCATTGAGCGCATTCGGTGAGGGGCTAAGATATGGGTGATTTTTATCGAGGTACAGGCTACCTTCAAACCCACCTCGGAAGTTGTGAAAACGGCTCCATCTACAGGGGAAGCGGCTTATATAGAAGCCAGATTGGCAGCTATGAAGGCGGCTGCATCTACCGCGGGAGCGGGTTTGGCGGCGAATACATCGGCCGCTATGAGCAAGGCACCGTATATGTGCCAAGCGGGTTGTCGGACTGTGCCGTCGGCAGCTACGACGGCGACGGTGCGGAAGCGGCGGCCTACCTTTTGTTCATGCACGACGAGCTCCCCTCTTACGTCGTAGACGAATCCTCTGAGCCACAGGATTCCTCCTCAGAATACAGCGCTGCTGTTGCGTACGTTGCGGGAAGCGCGGGTAGAGCGGGCGGCACAGGTAGAACAGGCGGAGCAGTTAATATGCTTTTCCGCGCTTTGGGATGGTTGCTGCTGGCGTTTTGCTCCGTTTTGATCTGGTGGGCAACTTTTCTGGCAACAGGCGTGGCGGAGCTGCCGTACTTAATCGTACTTGCGGCTTCCATTATGCTGGGACTGTTTGTAAGCCTTGTGTTTTTGAAAGCCGATTGTTTCCGCAGCATCTATCTGACGACCATTGTTATCGCAAGCGTCATCAACATCATCGCAAGCTTTTTTACAAGCCCGGGCTACTCCATTTTTGTGATTATCCTCATACCGCCCATCGTGGTTGCGCTCACTTCTGCCATTCCCGCAGCGCTCACATCCGTTGCGGTGAGCCTGATCCGAAGGGGCGGCAACAACAAACAGTGCACAAAAAACGAAGAGGCATAACAGCATAACACCGCCATGCCCCGTTTCCGTTGTTGATCACAGTTCGGGCGCAAAACCTTAAAAAGCCAGCACAAAGGCTTTGCCCGCAGTCCCTTTGCCAAGTCCTGCGAGGGCGCAAAATTGACGCGCCAAACGATTTGGTGTACATTAAAGGCTAAGACACGGGGGTTCTCCCTCGTTTGTTGGGGAGGTTTTTATGGGTTTTGGCGTTGCCGTGCTCCTTTTCGCGTTGATGCTTGCGTGTACCATCGCCTGCATCGTGCTTAAAAAGAAAACACAAAACAAGGCGTTTCTCTCCCTTTCCATCGTGTTTGGCGCGCTGAGCGTGCTTTGGGCGTTTTATGCGGCTGCAACGCTCCTTCTCGTAGGCGGTGTCAAATAAGCATACCGACACGGTACGCAAACGGGCAATCTTTCTATTCGCTGATAAAAAAGGGTATCTTCCTTTAAGAAGATACCCATTTGTATATGCGGGAAATTTCTTATCTATGGGCCATTTCGGCATCGAGGATATAGAGTCCGTTCCACTGCCCATTGATGCGCTCAAGGCGCTCCACCAGCACGCTAAAGGTTTCCTCTTCCTCGATCTGTTCGTCAACAAACCAGGCAATCATGTTCTGTACGCGCAGTTCCTTTTCTTCCCTCGCCTGCTCAGCAAGCGCGTGGATGCGGGAGGTTACGACCTTTTCATGGGCGAGCGCCTTCTTGAAAACTTCGTCGATGGAGGCAAATTGGCCGTCGCCCGGGTTGAGCGCGCGGTACTTCACGCCATAGCCGGTTTCCTGGAGGAACTTTTTAAACCTTTCGGCATGCTCCACTTCCTCCTTGGCCTGATGATCCATAAAATGAACCATGCCCTTCATGTTCAGGGTATCTAAGTAGGCCGACATCGCTGCGTAAATGTAGGCGGATTCCAATTCAAAATTCATTTGCTCGTTCAAAGCGTCATAAAGCTTACTCATAATAGGTATCCTTTCATATTTCTAGTTTAATAAGAATTCCTGATCTTGGTTCTATTATACCGTATTTTCTGAAAAAAGCAATATCTTTCCGCGCTAAAAAATCATTTCGTATGCACAAAAGTCTGTATCGTAAAGGTGCGTTGTGCCAAGCCTTTTGTAGCCCATGCGCTCATAAAGCCTTATGCTCGCGGGGTTAGCGACCGCCGCAAGGTGGCGCGTGGCCTCGTATCCTTGGCGCTTCGCTTCGGCGCTCACAAGGCGCATCACATATTCGCCCACATGCCTGCCCTGAAGCGCGGGCTTTACGCAAAGCCGCGCCAGCACACAGGCTTTTTTCGGTGTCCACGCGATGCCGCAATCGACAAGGTCATCCTCGGGCAGCATGGAAACCGCCGCGAGCACCTCGTCCCCAAGGCGAAGCACAAACGACCAACCGTTTTTGATGTCTTCTTCGATAAAATCCCGGTTGGGGTAGTCGTCATCCCAATCGGTGGTGCCGTTTTCACGGCCAATCTTTTTTACAGCATGATACAGCGCGTCAATCTTTTCGGCATCCGGGCCTGATGCGCGCGCAAAGGTGCAACACTCCAAAAAATTTTGCTCCACTTGGGTTTTCCTTCTTCCTTTGCAAGGCTCAGCTTCTCTACATAGAGCGGCAAAATCATTGTACCACAAACGCGCGGCACACGCCAAAAGGCTCCCCGTACGACCGCGAAAAGGGGGGTATCCGCGCCGCGCGGGCGGATAAATGTAGCATTATGTTACGGGTTTTTGCTCGCAAGACAGAAAACTCTTTTCTTTTTAACCCTTTGTCAAAAATACGACAAAAACACATAATTTACTTCCCTACCCTTGCGAAAAAGGCGGTGTTACAATTTATTACAACGTACAAACCACAAAAAATTTCCCAATTCTTACGCAATTTATAAAATACAACAGAATCAGGAGGACTGCAAATGGCAAAATACCGTATTCTCTTGGCGGACGGAAGCCTTCAGTTTCAAACGGCGGTACGCGATTATTTTACCGCGCAGGAGCAGATTGCTCAGGTAGACGCCGTATCCGACGGACAGGCTGCGCTCGACGCGCTTCGCACCGGGCATTACGATGTGCTCATCTGCGATTTGATCATGCCGCGGGTCGACGGCTTTGAGCTTCTGGAGCGGTTGAAGGCCGGCCTTGTGGAAACGCCGCCGGCAACCATCGTGGTAAGCGCCATGCGCCATGAGGATATGGTGCGGCAGGCCTGCACCCTGGGCGCGAAATATTTCATGGTAAAGCCTGTGGAGCCCGACACGCTTTACAAGCGGATGCTCGACATGCTTGAAAGCACCTACAACTACCGCTCACAGGTGTGCACCATGAGCGCCCAGCCCAAAACGCTCGACGAAAAAATCACCTCGGTGTTCCTCGTAATCGGCATCCCCGCGCACATCAAGGGCTATCATTACCTGCGCGAAGCAGTGCGCATGGTATACTTTGAGCCGGAGATCATCAACCGTATCACCAAGGAGTTGTACCCGGGCATCGCCAAGCGCTTTTCCACCTCCGCCTCCAAGGTGGAACGCGCCATCCGCCATGCCATCGAAGTGGCTTGGACGCGCGGTAAAATTGAAAACATCAACCAGTTGTTCGGCTATAACATCTACTCCAAAAACGACAAACCTACCAACGGCGAGTTTATCGCGCTTGTGGCCGACAAGCTCATCATGGAAAGCGCGCGGGAAAAAAGCGCTCGCGGCGAAATTCAAAATGTCATTTAGTTTCCGGTGCGCAGCCTTTTTTATAAAAAGGCTGCGCGCTGCGTAACAAAAGGGGCTTTGCATTGCCCAGGCAAAGCCCCCACTATTTTTGCGTCAGCCTCCACAAAAAATTGCATTTGCTTCATTTTTCGACATACGTTGCATGCATGCATTCCAAATGCCGCGCATATTTTTGCGCGGCATTTCTATGTTTATTAAATCTTTCCACGTACATTTCCCATGTTATTCACATTTTGTGATTCCTATTCTCGCCCCTCCGGTGGATAACTCTGTGGGAACTGTGGATAACTTTGCGCATAGTACCATTGCATATGCAGCCGCATATGCAATGCAAGCCGCTTTTGTGCATCCTTCTTGCGCGTGCCAAAAGTTACAGTTTTTCCTGCATTTTAAAATCGTTTTGCGCATTTGTAACCGTGTAGTTGAAGGATTCATATTTTAACAGCACGGCTCATATGGTTTTATAGCAATCACATGCCATCCGTGCTTTTTGCTTTTGAAAAAAGGCGGCGGCAAATTGAAATGTTTGAAGTTTCGGGAGGAGAACAGGCATGGAGTTAATGTGGAACGATTTGGATGTGAGCCGCGTGATGGGCAGCACCGTGTCCCAGGCGCTGGTCGAGGGGAGCATCCCCATGCCGGAGGGACGCTCCGCCGCTTCGGTGCTCGATTCGACGGGACAGGTTGAGGTGACCGAAGCCGAGGTACAGGAGGGAAAGGTCGCGCTTGGCGGCCGCGTCAGCATAAGCCTTGTGTTGCAGGGCGCCGATGGGGTTTTCGCGTTTTCCAGCAGCGCGAATTTCCGCCACAGCGTGGCGGTGGAAGGCGCGAAAAGCGGCATGCGCGCAAACGCGAACGCGCAGCTTCAGTCGCTTGACGTAACCCCCGCGAATAACGCGCTTTCTATGAACGCGATGGTGGACATCGCCTGCCGTGTGGATTCCCCGGCGCAGCTTAAGGTGCTGCGCGGCATACGCGGCGTAGAGGACCTTGAAATGAAGGAAATGCCGCTGAGCGTTTCCAAAAAGCGCGAAGTGGCCGATGAAAACGTGCGTCTACGCGAAGAGATCGCCGCCCCTAATGTGGATTCCGTTTTGAGTGCCAAGGCGACTGCGCAGGTGAAGGAGATCAACACCAACGGCGTCAACGCCAACGTGGAAGGCATGCTCAACGTAAGCGCGCTTTGCTCCAACAAGGATGGAACCCTTTCGCAGATGGTGCAAAGTTTCCCGTTCTCGCAAGCCGTGGAAACCGATGCAAGCGGCAGGGTTTTAAGCGGCACGGCAAAGGTGGCGGCAGTGAACGTGCGAAGCATCGGCGAGGACTTCGGCATTCTCGCCGTGGACGCGATGCTGGGCATTGAACTTTTTGAAAAGCAAACCGCAAACTACGTACTGCCGCTCGACGCGTACTCGCCAATGCTCCCCTTTCACTGCACTCATGAGCACGCGCGGCTTTTGAGCTACGCGGGCAGCGTGAACGCGCGCCACTTGATGAGCGAAACGGTGAATGTTCCCGAGGGCATGGTGGAGATGCACCGCGTGGTGTACTGCTCTGCCCGCCCTGTGGTAACCGGAAGCGCCGTAAATGGCGGGAAACTAAGCGTAGAGGGTCTTTTGTTCTGCCGTGTCGTGTACGAAAGCGACGGCGGCACACTGTACGCGTTTACGGAGGATCTGCCGTTTCTCGCGGATCTTCCGGTTTCCGCCTCGGACGACGCCGAGGCGCAGGTGGAGGCAGACTGCATCCTCTCGCAGGCGAACGGCGCGGGAAAGAGTGTGTCGCTCACATTTTCGCTCCATTTCAACGCCGAGCTTTACGAGCTCAGCGACGCAAATGTGGTAACGGGCATTGCCGAGGCCGAGGCACCCAACGTGCCGAGCGGCATCATCGTATACTTTGCGGGCGCGGGAGAAACGCTGTTCGACGTTGCGAAGCGTTTTAACGTAGGGCGTGCAAAGCTCCTTGAACTCAACCCCGCGTGCGGCGAAACACTCGGCGAGGGGCAAAAGCTTGTGATGCTTTTATAAAACCACATACGATTCGCTCGTCCGCCGGCAAAGTAAAAAAACTTTGCCGGCGGATTTTCTTTTGAGCAACGCTCTCTTCTCCCCGTGTTTTTGCGGCGGCTTCTTTTTCCAAAGCCGCCAAAAAGGCCCGTTCGCTTGCATCGGAGCGACCGCGTTGTTACAATAGATAACGTACCGTATCTACGAAGAAGAAGGTGCGCGTTCGGGCATAGTTTTAAAAAGCGGCGCACGAGAAAGGAAGCCCATGCTGCTTCATAACGGCAGTTACGTTTGCCCAAACTGCTTTGAGAACTTTTCACAGGATCAGCTTGCATGCCCCTCCTGCGGCTACGCAGGAAACGAAGGGGGGCTTGTTCCCGATGCGCTTCCCGCCGGCACCATCCTCTACGGCAAGTACATCGTAGGGCGCGTGCTCGGCAAGGGCGGCTTTGGCATTACCTACTTGAGCTACCACCTTACGGAATGCCAAAAAGTTGCGGTCAAAGAGTATTTTCCGGATACGCTTGCGTATCGAAGCACCGGTGAAACCGTTGTTTCCACCTACCCCGGCGAGCGGGAAAACGCCTACCGCATAGGTGCCGAAAAGTTTTACGAGGAAGCGAAAACCGTTTCGCGCTTCAACGGCCACCCGGGCATCGTGCAGGTTGCAGAATTCTTCTACGAAAACAACACCGCTTATTTCGCCATGGAGTATGTAAAGGGCAGCGACTTGAAGGCCTACATCGACGCGCACGGCAGACTTTCGGAGCAGCAAACGCTGCAATTTCTGCTTCCCACGATGGATGCGCTTACCGCGGTACACGCCGTTGGCGTGCTGCACCGCGATGTTTCGCCTGACAACATCTTTTTGTGCGAAAACGGCGCTGTTAAGCTTCTCGACTTCGGCTCGGCGCGGCAGGTGCTTGGTGAGCAGTCCAAGAGCCTTTCTGTCGTTTTAAAGCACGGCTTTGCGCCCATTGAGCAGTACCAAACGCGCGGCAAGCAAGGGCCGTGGACGGATGTTTACGCGCTTGGCGCAACCATGTACTACTGCCTTACGGGGAACATTCCAGAACCTGCGATGGATCGCATTGAGGAGGATGGGCTTACCCCGCCCTCCGGCCTTGGCATTGTGCTTTCCCCAAGGTTCGAGGCAGCCCTCCTGCGCGCGCTTAGCGTAAAGGCAGCGGCTCGCTTCCAAACGGTAACGGAGCTTCGAAACGCACTCTCGCCCGCAGGCTTCCCTCCGACCGAAAAAATGGACGAAGCTCGCTTAAAAACCAAGTACGTACCGCAAAAGGAAGAAAAGACGCCCGCAAACGAGCGGGTCCGCCCATCAAAAACCCCGCGGCGCAAAAAGCGCGGTGTGGCCATATGGCTTTCGGTTTTGGTGGTGTCACTGTTTGCGGTTTGGCTTGCGCTTGGCTCGGATCTTCTTCCGACGGGCGCAGCGCAAAGCCCCGAGCCTTCCGTTACCCACAAAGGCGACGACGACGTTTCCGGTGTAGAAACGCCCGAACCATCGCCCGAGCCGGAGGATACTCCGCCTCCTACTCCCACGCCTACCGCCACGCCGCAAAGTACGCCGACGCTTGCCCCTACACCCACGCCTGTTTGGAGTGCGTATACCGGCCCTTCCTTTTTGAGCGTTTCCACCACCTCAATCATGCTTTCTCTAAACCAAAGCATTGTGGTGGAAGTGGAAGCGATTTATGAGCCGCCCGAATACACCTTTGCCACAAGGCATGACCCCGCCTATGCCAAGCTTGAGCATGTTGTGGGCACGGATGGCCTTGCAACGGGCATCCGCATTACGGCGCTTCAATCGGGCACGTTCGTGATCCACGCGAGCATCGATCAAAACGGAACGCCAGTGATTAGCCGCGACATAGAAGTTACCATAACGCCGTAACGTACGGCATTTAAAAAGGTTTTCATACTTCGTCTTATCGCGCCGAAACGATGCAGCATTTGCAGAGTTACGGCGCTTTTGTTTTTCTCTTCCCGCCAAAAATCCCAATCTTACTCCAATTAGGACACATCGATTTAAAATTTTAACATAAAAATGTTTCAGACCAGACCGGCACCGCTTGCATACATACATTCACATTGTTAAAATGGATACATTCTGGTTATGATTTCCATTCCTATAAACGAAGTTTTTGTTTTGCGTATCATTTTTTTGAAAAGAGGCGCCTTATGCTGTTCCATCAAGGAAAGTACGTTTGCCCGAACTGTTTTGAAACCTTTGAAACCGATTTGGCTGCCTGCCCCATCTGCGGCTACGNNCGGGACAGGACATGGGGCTTGTGCCTGTGGCGCTGCCCATCGGCACCATTCTCAATGGCAAATACATGGTAGGGCATGTGCTCGGCAAGGGCGGTTTCGGCATTACCTATTTGGGGTACGACCTTGCCGCATGTCAAAAAGTAGCCATCAAAGAGTATCTGCCCGACGTGCTTTCCTACCGCAGCACCGGCAATACCTTTGTTTCTTCCTTCGGCGGAGACAAGGAAAGCGCCTATCGCATGGGTGCCGAAAAGTTTTACGAGGA
>DLFZ01000248.1:0-1545 GCA_002482435.1 Christensenella sp. UBA7707 | reverse complement strand
ACACCGCCTATTTCTCCATGGAATATGTGCAGGGAAGCGACTTGAAAGCCTACGTGGAAACGCATGGCGGCAGCCTTTCGGAGCACGACACGCTGCGCTTTTTGCTTCCGGTGATGGATGCACTCATCGTGGTGCACGGCACCGGCGTGCTGCACCGCGACGTTTCGCCCGACAATATTTTTTTAAGCGAAAGCGGCACGTCAAAGCTTCTCGACTTCGGTTCCGCGCGGCAGGTGCTCGGCGAACAGTCCAAAAGCCTTTCGGTCGTTTTGAAGCACGGCTTTGCGCCCATTGAGCAATACCAAACGCGTGGCAAACAAGGGCCGTGGACAGACGTTTACGCGCTCGGCGCAACCATGTACTATTGCCTTACAGGCCACATCCCCGAACCGGCCATGGACCGCATCGAGGAGGACGCGCTTTTGAGCCCATCCCGCCTTGGCGTAAACGTAACACCGCGTATTGAGGCGGCCCTCATAAAAGCGCTTGCCGTAAAAGCCGCCGATCGTTTTCAGACGGTAGCGGAGCTTAAGCAAGCGCTGCCGCTGGAACGCTTTTATGCCCCGCAAAGCGCTTCTCACACAGAAAAGGAAGAACCGCCAAAGAAGGACGCACCGCCTGCAGCACCTTTCCTTGCAAAAGATGAGGCAAAACCCGTTTCGGAGGGAACCGCAGGGGAATTAGAAAGCCTCCTCGAGCAGCAACCCAACCATGCGCAAAAACCACCCGTACATAAAAAGAGAAGACACGCCGGCTTGATGAGCGCCGCCGCGCTTGCGGTGCTATTAATAATTAGCTTTGCCGCATGGCGCGCAATGGACGGCCGCTTTGCTTTTGAGGAAAACGGTGCTTCCGCCAGCGTGCAGGCACAAAGCGGCGCGCAGGGCGCCGAAGCAGGGAGCGCAAGCACACAAAAAACGCCTCAAGCTACGGCTTCTCCCGCGGTACAATCAACTTCCACCCCCTCCCCTACGGTATCGCCTACGCCCGTAGAGCACTCAGCCACCTCCTCCGCCGCCACAACAGCGCCAACGGCCACGCCGAGGCCTTCCGCATCAGCGACAGCTAAGCCTTCCGCCACGCCGAAACCTACCATAACGGCTACAGCAGAACCTGAGGATACACAACCTGCAGCTACACCAAAGCCCGCGGCCACACCGACCACAAAGCCCACCGCCACACCAAAACCCACCGCAACGGCGAGGCCCACGCCCATACCTACGGTGGATACTTCCTACAGCATTTCCACGACCTCTGTGAGTGTCGGTGTAGGGGAAAGCGCCACCATTTACTTGACATTGCCTACCAGCGGCGGTTTTTCCTACAATGGCCGTACCGGCTGCTCCTCGCAGACCATCAAAAACGGCGACTCCGTTTCCATTATCCTGACAGGCGCAACCCCGGGCAGTTACAGTTTGGCGCTCAAAATCCTTGATATGTACCAACGTACGGTTGCTAGCGAAACGATCAGTATTACAGTAACGGGAACCGTTGAGCCTACCGTTGAACCTACCGCCGAGCCTACGACCGAGCCTACCGCTCAGC
>DLFZ01000136.1 GCA_002482435.1 Christensenella sp. UBA7707 | reverse complement strand
TCTTCAAAGCAGCGCACCACATGCACGATAGCGTCCACCTCACGGATGTGTGAAAGAAACTTATTGCCTAGCCCCTCTCCCTTGTACGCGCCGCGCACAAGCCCCGCGATGTCCACAAACTCGATGGCGGTAGGGGTGATTTTTTCGGGATTGTGCATTTTTGCGAGCGCGTCAAGGCGCTCGTCCGGCACCGCCACGATGCCCACATTGGGTTCGATGGTGCAAAACGGGTAGTTGGCGGCTTGTGCCCCCGCTTGTGTGATTGCGTTGAACAGGGTGCTTTTGCCCACGTTGGGCAAGCCGACGACGCCTAATTTCATAAAAGCCTGTGCTCCAAAAAACATGTAAAATTTGCCGTACGAACACTTGAAAAAGCTCCGCGCCGCCGCAAAAAACGCGCGCACAAGCAAACGCTCGAAGGGCCTGTTTTTATTATAGGTTCGCCCTGCTCCCTTGTCAAATCCGCTTAGGACGAGTATACTTGAATCACCTTTCGGCATTCTTTACGGCGTTTGCTTTTCTTAAAATACACGGACGCGGCGGTTTCGCTGCGTTTGCACGAACGGTTTTTGAAGCAAAGCACAGCGGCTGTGCGGCGGTTTTTACCGCGCGGCCGCAGGAGAAAGACGCGGAGGTTTTTTGTTTATGCAGCACAAGGCGCAAGAAGCGATCAAAACCCACGGCCTCATCGAACGCGGCCAAACGGTGGTGTGCGGCGTAAGCGGCGGCGCGGATTCCGTAGCGCTTCTTACCTCGCTTCTCTCTCTTTGCGGCTCCATGGAGTTCAAGGTGTGCGCAGCACACCTCAACCACGGCATCCGCGGCGAAAGCGCCGACCACGACGAGCAGTTCGTGCGCGATTTGTGCGACTTTTACGGTGTGCCCTTTTATGCTGAGCGCGCGGATATACCAGCGCTCGCCAAAGCCAATAAGCAAACCGTGGAACAGGCCGGCCGCGAGGAGCGCTACGCTTTTTTGGAGCGCGCGCGCGCGCACTTTTACGCCGATCTCATCGCCGTTGCCCACCACATGGACGATCAAGCAGAAAGCGTCCTTTTGCATATGACGCGCGGCAGCGGTCTTAGCGGCCTTACGGGCATGCAGCCCCGGCGCGATAAAATCATCCGCCCGCTCCTTTTTGTGCGGCGCGACGAAATTGAGGAATACCTTTCCCGCGAGGGGCTTGCCTACTGCATCGACGAAACAAACCTTGAGCCGGAGGGCACCCGCAACCGCATCCGCCTCGACATCCTCCCCTACATTGAAAAACACATCAACCCCGCCATCGTTCCCACGCTCTGCTCCATGGCCGAGCTTTTGCTGCGGGATGAAAAGTACCTTTCGGCGCAGGCATCCGAGGCACTTGCCGCTTGCCGCCGTGAAGACGGCTACGATAGGCGCGCGCTTCAAAAGCTGCCGCTTCCCATCCTCACGCGCGCCATCCGCATCGCTCTTAAAAACGCGGGCGCGGAGGCGGACATTGAACGCGTGCATGTGGAAAAGGTGATTGACTTTTTAAAGGCGCGTACGGGCGCGCAGCTGCACCTTCCTTTTGTGGAAGCGTGGACAAGCTACGACCTCATCCAGTTCGGTGTTACCGAGGAGTTTGCCGATTTTTGTGTCCCGCTTCAAATCCCCGGCGAAACCGTTACGCCGCTTGGCACCTTTGTGGCAGAATACTTTGAGGGCGGCGGCTATGTAAAGGACAAATCAGTTGCGTGTATGGATGCTTCTAAGCTCGACCCATCCGCCCTTGTGGCACGTACCCGCAAAAGCGGCGACCGCTTTTATCCCGTCAATTCGCCCGGCAGGCGCAAGCTCAAGGAATATTTTATCGATAAAAAAGTGCCGCGCAACAAGCGCAACCTGCCCTTAATTTGCGCGAATGAAGTGCTTTTTGTGCCCGGGCACGCGGTTTCCGAAACCGTAAAGGTAGAGCCTGCCACCCAAAAAACCCTGCGCGTAACCTTCCTTGATATAAAACTTTACAGCAAAACCGGAGGTTCTCATGGCTGAAAAAACCAACATGAACAACGACATCAAGTTTACACTTTTGTCTGAAGAGCAGCTCAAAACCCGCATCGCCGAGCTTGGAAAGCAGCTCAGTGAAGATTATGAGGGCAAAAACGTGATCCTCATCTGCATCCTCAAGGGTGCGGTGCATTTCTTCTCCGACCTGAGCCGTCAGATGACCTGCCACCTCGAGATGGACTTCATGTCCATTTCAAGCTATG
This sequence comes from Christensenella sp. UBA7707, assembly GCA_002482435.1. GTDB lineage: Bacteria > Bacillota > Clostridia > Christensenellales > CAG-138 > UBA7707. The sequence goes on along the minus strand of DLFZ01000136.1, from coordinate 1,567 downwards.
GCAACAGCTCAAAAACCTCGGGCATCGTGCGTATTTCCAAGGACATCGACACGAGCATCACCGGCAGGCACGTTTTGATCGTGGAGGACATTATGGACAGCGGCCTCACGCTCAACCACCTGACCACGCTTTTAAGATCCCGCGAACCGGCATCCTTGAAGATCGCGTGCCTTTTAGACAAACCCGAGCGCCGCGAGTGCGACATCCGCCCCGATTACGTCGGCTTTGTGATCCCCAACGAATTCGTGGTGGGCTACGGCCTCGACTGCGAGGACTATTACCGCAACCTCCCCTACATCGGCGTGATGAAGCCGGAGGTATATAACGGCTAAAGCTTCGCTTTCGCGCAAATGTCAAAGCCATTTGCGCGAGGGAGTTTTCGGCCGACGGCATTGCCGTCGGCCGACGTTTTACATGAGAACTCGCTCACCGCTCGTTCCCATGCAAGGTGTCCATTGTGACGCGCATGTCGCCACAATGGACTTATTTTTATGGTGGCTCCATGGGGGTGTAGAGAAAAGGCGCGCAGGAGCGCGCCTTTGTGAGTCATTTATTCTTCCTCGAACAATTCGTTCATGTGAGTAAATAATCCCCACGTTAAAAATATTCCCTCGTCAATCATGCGGTTAATTTCATCGTGGCTTGCCCACATTGCTCCGCAGGTTTCATCAGGTGCTAGGGTCACGGTTGATAGATCAACATTTTGCCGGAACAACCATGCATCAGCCAAACAATGGTTACATACACATTTTCTTAATTGATGTTTAATCATTCGTCCGTTCTGAGGTTCAAGAACAATACCCAATTCCTCATACGTTTCTTTTAATGCAGTCGTCAAACTGTCATCTCCGGCAATCGCATTTCCACCCGTACATTCCCATCTATTAGGGAACGTTTTATTCGGCGATCTTTGCGAAATAAGGTATTCGCCGTTGTCGTTCTCAATCCATACATTAACCGAAAGATGGTATTCGCCTTCGCGCATAGGCTTGCCGCGCTCGTGAAGACGACCTGTTGCGTTGCCGTTTTCGTCAAGAATATCCCAGAGTTCAGCCAAGTTTATTCCTCCGTTCGCATGGTGCCATATTCACAAAATATACGCAATCCGAATCCGCAGTTCAAACGACTCGACAAATTGCCGTTTGCCTGTAAGTTATCCTAGCATGAATCCACCTTTCTTACAAATAACGGACAGCCAAAAGGCGCGCTATAACCATTCTCTATGACGGTCTGTCCTTCGCGCGCCTTTTTTTAAAACTCTTTCAAGTTGGCAGAGAGCCGCCTGCCCGTTCTACGTTATACTTCCCCCGTGGAAGCGGCACTCGAACACCTTGGTTTCCCCTAAGAAAATCTCCTCCTGCCCTTCAAACCACGAAAAGTCGCCTTCCGTGCGGCAGGTATAGGTAAAGTCCCCGTTTTTATGAAGCGCGGGGCCTCGGCTTGGAAGTTCTTGCGACACGAGAAGCAGCGCCTCGCATAAAAAACTCCCCGAAAAACGCTCGTCGAGTACACGACCAACATAGTTCATCGCCCAAACGGGCGTCCCGTTTTCCCAAACCGCCTCCTC
>DLFZ01000163.1 GCA_002482435.1 Christensenella sp. UBA7707 | reverse complement strand
CGTCGTTTGCCCAGTCGGTCGCCCATGCGCCAACGGTGGTAACGGAAATATAGTAAACAAGGAACATCACAACCGCAAAAATGGGAAGCGCCAGCCAGCGGTTGGTAACAATGCGGTCGATTTTGTCGGAAACGCTTAAGCCCTGCTTTTTGCCGCCGCGGGAAACGCCCTTAAGGATGTGCGTGATCTTCGTGTAGCGCTCGCCGGTAACGATGCTTTCAGAATCGTCGTCCATGGCAGCTTCACATTGCGCGGTGGCAGTCTCTATGCGCGCTTTTGCCTCAGGGCTCAGCTTGAGCGTTTCAAGGGCCTTTTCGTCGCGTTCAAAAAGCTTTACGGCGTAAAACCGCGTGTCAGCCTCGGCAACAACGCCCTTTAGCTCGGTGGAAATGGCCATAAGCGCGGTTTCAAGGGTTTCGGAAAACTTTTGCTGCTGCTCCCTTACGCCTTGCTTTGTTTGCGCAAGAGATATAGCGGCATCCGTAACCTCCTTAATGCCTCTNNCCCTTGAGCGCTGAAATCTCCACCACCGGGCAGCCAAGCGCCTTTGATAGCGCCTTCGCATCAATGCTTCCGCCGTTCTTTTCCACAACGTCCATCATGTTGAGCGCTACCACCACGGGGATGGAAAGCTCGAGCAATTGCGTGGTGAGGTAAAGGTTGCGTTCAAGGTTGGAGGCATCCACAATGTTCAGTNNTTGAGCAGATAATTGCGCGCAACCACTTCCTCGGGCGTGTAGGGCGAAAGCGAATAAATGCCCGGCAGATCTGTTACGAGCACGTCCCTTGCGCCCTTCAAACGGCCTTCCTTTTTCTCCACCGTAACGCCGGGCCAATTGCCCACATACTGCGAGCTGCCTGTGAGGGCATTAAAAAGTGTGGTTTTGCCGCTGTTTGGGTTTCCGGCAAGCGCAATGGTCATGGTATTCCCTCCTACAATAAGTTAGTGTTGTCTAACCTTTGATCAAAAAAAGAGACGGCTATACAGCCTCCACTTCCACCATTTCGGCGTCGGCCTTGCGGAAGCTAAGCTCGTAACCGCGCACGGTAAGCTCAATTGGGTCGCCCAGCGGCGCCACTTTGCGCACGAAAAGCTCGGTGCCCTTGGTGATGCCCATGTCCATAATGCGCCGTTTTACCGGACCTTCGCCGTTTAAGCGTTTTACGATTACGGTTTCACCGCATTTGATTTGACGAAGCGTCTGCATGTTGGAATTTCCCCCTTAAACAATGATCTTGTTTGCCATTTCGCGGCTGATGGCCACGCGTGCATCCTTTATGCATACAATCACGTTGCCGCCATTTTCGGCGACCACGCTCACGTCGCTTCCCTCCACAAAACCAAGGTTTTGAAGATGCCTTTTTACCTCGTCTTTGCCGGAAATTTTTTTGATCTGCGCCCGTTCGCCGGGCTTTGCAAATGTCAGCGGCATAATGGCCAACTCCTTTCGGATAGGGTTAGCAAAAGCTAACCTTTTGGTCAAAAATTCGGTTAGCTTTTGCTAACCACATATAGGATAGCAGTTTGTACCGAGTATGTCAATCCCGACGCAAAAAAAGTTGAAGCAACGCCCCGAATTGTAAAACCACGGGCAATATGGTAAGATGGTTTCAACATCATCCATGCCGCTTGAGAAGCGGTGAAGGGAGGCGGTCGTTTGCAGATTCGTGAATCGGCTGAAGATTATCTTGAAACCATTCTGATGCTGCAAAGGCGCTTGGGGCAGGTTCGCTCCATCGACGTAGCCAACGAGCTTGGCTATTCAAAGCCGAGCGTAAGCTTTGCCATGAAAAAATTCCGCGAAAACGAACTTGTGGAATTTGACGATAAGGGACATATTACTCTGACCGCTGCGGGGCTTGATATTGCCGAACGCACCTTCGAGCGGCACAACCTTTTGGCAAGTTATTTGATGGGCATCGGCGTGAGCGAAGCGACCGCACGCGAGGACGCCTGCCGCATTGAGCATGCGTTGAGCCGCGAAAGCTTCGATAAAATCAAGGCGTTCGCGAGCGCCTATGAGAAAACGCACGGGAGCAAGGCATAGGCGCCTTGTAAAGGTACCCAAGTTTTTGATTCCGCAAAATGAGGAGCAAATAAAAGGCATCCCACGCAGGTTTTGCGCGGGATGCTTGGTTTTTAAAAGGCCGATGGGTTCAAATAAAGACTCGCGCAGGAACAGGCTTACGGTTTTTCCGGCGTGCGGGGATTTGCTTGCAACACTTTTGCAACGCACAGCTTTACAAGCTGAACAACGCCCATAACGGGACCCACAATAAAGATCATGGCCACAAACAGAAGAATCGGAAACAGGATTCCGCTGCTGCCGGCAAGTATGGTATCCACACTCAATTTCCATGTCGGCTTGAAACCGAATACCAAAAGGATCAGGTAGATGGCGATCAATGCGTAAGTGAGCATGGGAACCTCGCTTTCCACTTATCAAATTGCCTTTTTCGGCGAGAGTAAGGAGGCTTTCGCACCTTGCCCCTTTTTGGTCAGACCATCTGCCCTCCGGAAAGGAAATAACCGAACAGCCCCATCAGCAGTAGCCCGACGGCCATCATACCATAAAACAACACGGTTCTGCTGACCCCGCCGCACACAAAAAACAACTCGGGTTTTTCTTGGCTGTAAAAAATGTCCAAGGTGTCATTTGTCTCGTACCTTTTACGGCTGGAACTTTGCTGTTCGAACGCTCTCATCGAGGTGCCGTCGGCAAGCGCGTATTCGACCACCATCGTATACATGGCAGAATTGTGCTCAGAGCGATCCACGCGGTAATCGACAACCTTTGCCGTTGTAACCACAGCCTCCGAAAACAAACGCCGGTGCCTTTTTAAAAACAGAATGCCCAAAATGAACAGCAGAACCCCGAAAAGAAAAGGAAGAAGAAACTCGTTCACGACGGCCCCTTTCCATAGAGCACAATGAGAATTGATGGCGGCACCAAGGGTAGGAAAAAAATCGACGCCGCCGACAAAATTCC
>DLFZ01000235.1 GCA_002482435.1 Christensenella sp. UBA7707 | reverse complement strand
TATGTCCGCTTAAAAAAACAGCCCAAACATCGCCTTTACATCCTCAAGTCCTTTGGCGATTTCCTCGCGCTCAAAATCATGCTGCTCAAGCACCGTGTTATCGAACTCATTGAGGCGGGCATAAAAATCCGTCGCAACGCGCAAGCAAGTGATACCGTACTCCTCAAGCCCTTCAAAAAGCAAATCCTCCGCCTCGTTAAAGCGGCCTTCCTCAACAAGCCGCATGATCTTGGCGTGGAGAAAATCCTCCGCGCTCTGTGCCTCGCGGTTTTCCATTTCATAAAAGGGCGTGTCCTTGTTGAACGCAAGGCGTGCAAGCATTTGCGCGGTCACGCGGATTTGGCGCAAAAGCCAGTCTTTTTCAAAATACATAACGCACCTCCCGCCCTTACACGGAACGGTTTTGCAAAATAAAAATTCCTGGCATCAGCCCACCCGCCTCGGTGCGCTCGTGCGCCACAAGCCTTAGCGCGGGCGTTTCGCGCAAGATCTTTTTCAAAAGCGTAAACTCCATGGTATAAAGCACCGCGATACCGTTGGGTTTGAGCCACTGCGGAAGCTTCTCTAAAAGCCCCGCGTACAGCCTTTCGTTTTGTGCGTGTGTACCCACGCGGTTGCCAAACGGTAAATTGGAAACCACCTCGTCGTATCTGCGGTTTGCCTCAAAGCGCAGGCAGTCGTTTACAATAAACTTTGCGCCGCAGCCCGCCGCTGCCGCGTTTTCACGCGCGATGTCGATGGCCGCATGCGCGATATCCACCCCCGTAAGCGCGTCGCAATGCGTAAGCTTTTCGCGTTCGATCAAAAGCGTGCCGCTGCCGCAGAACGGGTCGAGTACGCGTGCACCTTCCTTTAAATACGCGCTCGCATAGCGGAGCACCGCCGCTGCCGTAGCCGGATGGATGGACGCGGGAAGCGCACCAAGCCTGTAAGAAAAACGATCATCGGGGATCGAGCCGAGCTTTACAAAAATACGCACACCGCCATTTTGCTTGGGTTCAACGCGAAGCTCTGCCTCATAGCTGCCGGGGGCGTTCACAAGCACGTCGCCATTGCACAAAAGCGCGGTTTCCTTTACGAGCGCAGCGCGTTCCTCTACTTGCCCGCGCACCTCGACGCGAAAACCAAACGGTTTTTCGCCGCCGTGCGCACCAAGCATCAACTCCTCCAAATAAGGCTTTGCCTGAAACGCAATGCTCTTTGCGCGCATGGCTGCGTCGTCTGATGCCACAAACAAAAGCTCGTGGAAGCAGCGCGCTTTCATAAGCTCCGCAACATTGCTTGTGGTAAGCCGCACGCTATCGGTATTGAGAGAGCGCGCGTCGGCAAAACCGAGAAGCCTAAGTTCGTCTGCCAATACATCGGAAAGCCGGTCGGGCGCGCGAAGCTCTAGAAGGTACGGTTTTTTTAATCCTACAAACGCGTGCCGCTTAGGCGCAGCGAGCGCGGCAAGTGCCGTAAACAGCGCTTCGCGTTCCTCTTCAGCGTGTTTTTTCTCGCTTTCATCCTTAGGCTCGTAAACCTCATAGGAACGAAGCGCGGCATGCGCCGCTTCCCCGCCGATCTTCCCGAGCGCAAGGATAAGCGACGGGCGCACAAAGCGTTGCGGCTCGGCGTTGAGCGCCTCAACAAGCACGGGCACCGCTTCACTAAGCTGCATTTCGCCCGCAAGCCTCGCGGCATTCTTGCGGAGCTTCGGGTTCTCCGACATCAGCGCGCCAAAGAAACGATCGCCGTCAAAAACGAGTTTATCCTTCGCGCGTGCCCTAAGCGCGGCCTTTTTTACACAGCGCGCTAAGAAAGCCCCCGCAGGCGCAAAGCCCGAAAGGTAAAGCTCCCACGCCGTATCAAACGCGGCGTCGGCATCTACCATGAGCTTTTCGGGGCCGTTTGGCTGTTCCAAAATCCTTTTTACCGCCTCTGTGGAAAGAGGCTGGCTGCGCTTCGTTGCGATGTGCTTGTCCTCCGTTTCGTTGTATAAATTGTTTCACATGAAACATTCTTTGCACCAACCTTGGGGGAAAAGTGTAAACCCCAAATTGTTGTTTCATGTGAAACAATGTATGTTCATTTCTTTTTTGCACGCTCCATCGCTTCGCGGATCACATTGAGCACCTCATCGGTGCCGTCGGCCAAAGCGTCTGCACTCATACGGGCAATGTAGGAAAGGCGGTTTGTAAAAAGCTCCTCCACGGCCTCGGCAAGCGTCTCCGGTGTAAGTTTATCCTGTTCCAGCACCGCCGCATACCCCTTGCGGGCAAAATATCCCGCGTTTAAAATTTGGTCGCCACGGCTTGCGGAGAGCGGTAGCGGAATCAAAAGCGCGGGCTTTGCAAGTGCAAGAAACTCGAACACGGAGTTTGCGCCCGCACGGGAAACCACAATGTCCGTCGCCGCAAACACATGCGGCAGCGCTTCGGACATATATTCATATTGTACATAGCCCGCGGATTGAAACGTTTCGTCGAGTTTGCCCGCACCGCAAAGGTGCACCACATCAAACCGCGAAAGAAGCGTTGGCAGCGACTCGCGCACCACATCGTTGATCGCCTTTGCCCCTTGGCTGCCGCCCATTACAAGAAGTACCGGCTTTTCGCCGGAAAAGCCAAGAAACTTCAGCCCATCTTCCCTGCTGCCGCCGTAAAGCTCGGGGCGAATCGGCGTTCCGGTATGCACGCCCTTCGCGCCCACAAAATTGAGCGTGTCTTCAAAGGTAACGCAAATTTTATCCGCGCGCTTTGCGATAAGACGGTTGGCAAGGCCGGGTGTATAGTCGGACTCGTGCGTCACAACGGGCGCTTTTTTGTAAGCCGCAAACACAACCGGCAGCGAAACAAAGCCACCCTTTGAAAAAACAACGTCCGGCGCAACGGTTTTTATAATGCGGCGGGATTGGAAGAAACCTTTTACGACCCGAAACGGATCGGTGAAATTTTTCAAAGAAAAATAGCGCCGCATTTTGCCTGCGCTGATGGTATGATAGGTAACGCCCTCGCGCGCCGCCATGAGCTTGTGTTCAATGCCGTCCGCAGTGCCGACGTAGTGGATTTCGAAGCCTTCGGCCTTGAGCCTTGGCAGCAAAGCCAGATGGGGCGTTACGTGCCCCGCGCTGCCGCCGCCGGTCAGTAGAATCCGTTTTGCCATAAAAACCCTTTCCAACAATCTATGTTCCGTCAGTTCATCATATGCGCACCCGTAAAAAATTGTTTCACCGACGGACAGCCTCCGTCTTTGCACGGAGGAAGCGTGCCGCAAAAGGCGCTTTTTTGGCGCTCGGACAAGCTCCGCATTAGTATACCACGTTTCAGGCCAACGTCAAAGGCGCGCGTGCGGACAGAAAAGATACTTCACAAAAGACACACCAATTATTTAAGGTTGTCTTTTGACAAGCGTCAGCTCCAACACACACCGCCAACGAATACTACACGGTGGGTCTTTGCCGCTCCCACACGCTGCGCGCGTTGCAAGCGATTCGCAAATATGGTATGCTTTGACATAAGTATGACGCGCCGAATCGAGCACGCGCTATGCTTACGTATGGTACAAACGCTGGGGGAGGTATCGTCATGACGGATTTCTCGGCCTGTTCCTGCCGCGATGGGATTGAAGGCGCATATCTGCTGCTTTCCAAGCTCACCTTTTCGCGCGACGAGCGTCCGGAGTCGCCTTTTTCCCTGCTGGGGGCGTATATGGATGCGCTCAACTGCGGCGACATGCTGCATGCGTGTCGATGTTACCATGCACTTACCGCCGCGCTTTTAAGCGCGCCCTCCCGCAGGGTAAGCGGGGATTTGTGGCTCGATTACCTTTTGTGGCTTGTGGTGGAGGCAGAGCATCCCTTTGCTGTGTACGCCGCACAGAAGCGGCGCGATGATTATGTCGTTTCGGCCATGCATTTGGAGCTCAATACGCTTTACGAGCTGAGCAAGCTCAGCGACGTTGCGCTCAAGCGCTTCGCGCAGGAGCGTTACCGCGAACTAAAGCTGAAGCCGCGTTCCTCGCGCGACAACATTGAGCTTATGTCCACAGCGCTGTGGTCCGGCAATGCGGCAAAGCCGCAGCCCAAGGAGGAAAAGCCCGCCGTCCCCCCCGTCTCTCCCATCCAGATGGATTTTGACTGGGCGCCTTGGCATTACGGCGAAATGAGCCTTACAGGGCAGTATGTTTCCGACGAAGCGCTCGAGGAAATTTATATTCGTCTTCTTAGCGCAAAACCATGGCCGCACCTCATCGACGATCTTTGGAATTTCTTCGCGGCCTACGGCTGCGGCGGCTTTTTAAGAAACCGTGCCTTTCAATATGAGCGCGGCGGCATGTTCCCTTTGAGCGAAAACGTTCTTTCGCCGCTGCCTACCGCCCGTCTTTATGAGCAGCAGCGCGGTGTGCTTTTGGAAAACACCATCCGTTTCATGCAGGGTGCGCGCTGCAACAACCTTGTTCTCACGGGCGCAAGCGGAACGGGGAAAACCACGCAGGTGCTTTCCCTGCCCTACGAGCTTCCCGAGGTGCGCTTCATCGCGGTGGACGCCGCGGGCTGCGTAAGCCTTACGCCGCTGTTTGAGCGCTTGAGCGCGCAGCCGCTGAAATTTCTGGTGCTGCTTGACAACATCGATTTTTCCTCGCCCTGTGCCGGCTCGCTGATGACTTCGCTTCTCGCTCTAAGGGCGCAGCCGCAGAATGTGCTTTTGTACGCCACCGCTTTAAGCGGCGCGGGCGGCGAAAGCGCCTTTCCGGTAACGGTGCATTTTCCGTATCCGCAGCTGAAGGAATTTGTGGAGTTGGTTACGGAAATACTCGAACAGGACAATGTGCGCGCACCCTACGACGTGGTACGAAACGCCTGTATCGACTACCAGGTGGACGCGCATGACCGCCTCACCTATGCAGCCGCCGTGCGCGTGGCCGAAACGGTGAAGCAGGAGCTGTAACAAAATATTTACGGCGTCTTTCCTAATAAGAAAGCGCCTTAGCAATTTCAGAAAGCGGGTACTTTTTATGAGGCTTTACAACACCATGACGCGGCGAAAAGAAGACTTCGTGCCGCTTGTAAAAGGCGAAGTGCGCATTTATGTGTGCGGCCCCACGGTTTATAACTATTTCCACATCGGCAATGCGCGCGCGTTCGTGGTTTTTGATACGCTACGCAGGTACTTTGAGCATTTGGGCAACAAGGTAACGTTCGTGCAGAACTTTACCGACATCGACGACAAGATCATCCGCCGCGCAAACGAGGAGCACGTATGCTTTTCCGAGGTGAGCGAGCGCTTCATCAAGGAATATTATCAGGATGCGGACGCCCTCAACATCGAACGCGCCACGGTGAACCCGCGCGCCACCGAGCATGTTGGGGAAATTATTGCCCTTGTGAAAAAGCTTGTTGACGCCGGCCACGCATATCCCACGGAAAACGGCGACGTATACTTTTCGGTGCGAAGCTACCCCGGCTACGGCAAACTTTCCGGTCAGTCGATCGAAAGCCTCGAAAGCGGCGCGCGCATCGACCCCGGCGACCACAAGCACGATCCGCTCGATTTTGCGCTTTGGAAGGGTGCAAAGCCCACGGAACCCTCGTGGGAATCCCCCTGGGGCATGGGTCGCCCGGGCTGGCACATCGAATGCTCCGCCATGAGCATGTCCATCCTTGGCGAAACGTTCGACATTCACTGCGGCGGGCAGGACCTAGTGTTTCCCCATCACGAAAACGAAATCGCCCAGAGCGAGGCCGCAACCGGCAAGCCCTTTGCCCGGTACTGGCTGCACAACGGCTTTATCAACGTGGACAACCAAAAGATGTCCAAAAGCCTCAACAACTTTTTACTCGTGCGCGACATCGCAAAGGAGTTTGATCTCGACGCGGTAAGATTCTTCCTTTTGAGCGCACAGTACCGCAACCCCGTAAACTTCTCGCGCGAACTGATCGAGCAGGCGGACGCCGCCCTTACGCGCTTGAAAACCACGCGCGAGCGCATCGAACAGGCTCCCGTAGCTTCCGCACAAACGGAAGAGGACGCTGCCTTTGTCAAAGCTGTGGAAGGTTTCTCCAAGGCGTTTGATGAGGCGATGGACGACGACCTTAACACCGCCGACGCGCTCGGCGTGCTGTTTGACTTCTGCCGTGCTGCAAACACGTTCGTTTCCGAGCCGCATACAAAAGAGGCTGTTGCCGCCGCCGCACGTTTCTTCGACAGCGCCGTTTGGGTGTTCGGCATTCTGCAAAAGAGCAAGGACGAGGCATTCCCCGAAGAAGCACTTGTCATTTTGGAGCAGCGCACGACCGCACGTAAGGAAAAGAACTTTGCCCGCGCCGATGAGCTTCGCGAAAAGCTCAAATCGATGGGCTTCGCCATTGAGGACAGCAAAGACGGCGCACGGCTCAAGCGGCTGTAACCCGGGTGTTTTTTGCAGGCATAACGGCGCACAATTTTGTGAAACTGCCGTTTGTGTCGCAAAACACTGTAACTTATTTCCGTTTCCGGCACGCCTTCCGTTTTCTGCGGCACCGCGCAAACCCGCCAAAATGCAACAAAAAACGCAGGTGTTGCCGTTTGATGAACATTTAGTAAACATTGGGCAGACGGCCCATTTCCGTCTTGAATTTACCAAGAACAGCTTGGTATTATATGGAGGACATCATGCCAACCGATTTATCCTGGTTCGACTGGTTTCAAGTGCTGCTTGCGGCATACCTCGTGGTTGCGGCCATCCGCGGCAAAGGCCAGCTTTTTGACAACCCCTACACCAAATGCCCCCATGAGCAATATGTAAAAGTCATGCGGGTATTGAGCATCATTTCGGGTGCTATCCTTCTCGCGGGTGGAGTTTTGCGCCTTACGGGCGTTGTTTCCTCCTCGAGCGTGCTCGGATGGGTCATTTGGGGCATTGGGCTTTTGTCCATCGGCGCGGTATTCTTCTACAACGTGAAGATGACCGACCGCAAGGCGGCTGAAGCCGCGCAAAAGCAGAACTTTGACGCCGCCCGCAGAAAAGATCCTCTCCGCGCCGCCTTCGTTTTTGACGACGAAGATGAGAAAAAGGAGAAGGAAGATCAGGAAGATCAGGAACAAAACGGCAATGTTTAACGTTTGTTTGAAAGAGCAACCGTAAACCTGCGAAGGAAGAAAGGAAGGTTATCCATGAACAAGGCAATCAAGCGGCTTTTTGTGCTGGCGCTGGTCGCCGTCACACTCTTCTCCGTCATGCTGCCGGCAGCTTCCGCCGAAACGACGGCTGTAACCGGTAAAACGACTGCAAAGGTCTATTTACGCCAGAACCCCACCACCAACGCAAAGCCCTACGTGGTCGGCTGCAATACCATCCCCAAGGGCGCTACCGTTGAGGTAAACGGCTTTATGGGGAGCTTTTACAAGGTCACCTACAAAGGCTACACCGGCTATGTGAAAAACACCGAGCTTTCTTTCTCGGGCGCATCTGCCGTTACCAGAGAGCTCGTTTATTTCCGCGTTAAGGCCACAAGCTCCTCAAGCTCAAAATACCGCGTAGCTGGCTGCCCGGAAATTCCCTCGGGTGCAACGGTAACGATCGTGGGCGCGAGCGGCAGCTATTCCAAGGTCGAATTTAACGGCTATACCGGCTATGTTCGCACGCAGGACCTCGCCGTGAGCGTAACCGACCTCACCCCGAAGATCGAAAGCTATACCGTCGCCGAGATTGGGCCGTTCAGCGGCAAAACCATCGCCGCGGTTAACTTCAGGCAGTTCCCCGAAGCGAGCACGCTGCTTGTTACCAAGAGCGAAACCATCAAAAAGGGCAAGTCCGTTACCGTTACCGGCGAATGCGGCGACTTTTACCGCGTGACCTACAGCGGCTACACCGGCTTTGCCTACAAGGCTGACGTCAGCGTGGGCGGCGCAGTCAACACCAATTATACCGTAACCCCCGTCGACCCCGCTAAAACAGGCGTAACGCTCGACGTGGTGAACTTCCGCATCTACCCCGCCGCGGATTCCTCCCGCCTCCCCGAACTTGAAAAGATCAAGAAGGGCGCAACCATTACCATAACGGGTACCTGCGGCGAATTCTACCAGATCAAGTACAACGGCTTCACTGGCTTTGGCTACCAGAAGGACATCAAGCTGTCCGACGGCACCAGCACCGGCGGCAACAACGGCGGCACCACCGCCACCATCCCCAGCGGCGCTCCCACGGAAGTTGCCGCCAAGATGAGCGCGGCATATGCCAAGAATAGCGACGTTGTGGGCTACATCTACCTTGAAGGCACCAACATCGACTACCCCATTTACAACAACCGCTATGAAGGTGGGGACTTCTACTACAACAAGGATTATACGCACGTTTTCACCATGGCCAGCCCCAACGCAACGGGCATTGCGTGCATCATGGGCCACAACATGCGCACCAGCGGTACCATGTTCCACCAGCTGCACCATGTGCAGAACAAGATCATGGGCGTCTCCAAGTGTGAAAAGTGCGGCAAGAGCGTATCCGCCGCGAGTAGCAACACTGTGTTCACCATCCTCTACGACGGCTACTCCTACTACCAGCTGTTTGCCATGTACGAAACCGCGCAAAGCGAACCGCGTTCTACCCTCAATTACAACGCGCTCAACTCCACCGCGACTGGTTCTTCTAAGCAGCAGTGGATCGACTACCAGCTCATGCGCTCGCAGGTCAACTTCGGCGTATCGGTTTCCTCGAGCGATAAGATCATCATCCTTGTCACCTGCGGCGATAAGGTTGGCGGCACCACCGGCGCAAGGCTCTATATGTGCCTCAAGGCGGTCGGCTAAAAAGCGCTAACGGAACAAACAACAAAAGGACACGGCGTTGCCGTGTCCTTTTTATAGCAAAAGCCACAGGATTTTTTCGTCCTGTGGCTTTTCACATCTTTCAACAAATTCCGTCCGCGAAAGCTACTTTCCTTCGCCGAGCGCCGCTTTGATAAGGTCATTCAGCCAATCGCCCTCAAAACCTTCCACTGCGCCGTTGTCGCACGCATGCGCCAGCTTCGGGTCGATGGGAAGCTTTGCTACCGCTTTTATGCCAAATTGCGCCGCCACCGCATCCGCCCGGCTTTCGCCAAACACGCTGAAGTGCTCGCCACAGCAAGGGCAAACGGCATAGCTCATGTTTTCAACAAGCCCAAGGACTGGCACGTTCATGCGGTTTGCCATATGAAGTGCCTTTTCCACAATCATCCCCACAAGCTCCTGCGGCGTTGCAACCACGATGATACCGTCAAGCGGGATGCTCTGAAATACCGTCAGCGGCACGTCGCCCGTTCCCGGCGGCATGTCGATGAACATAATGTCCACCGGCCCCCAGATGACATCCGTCCAGAACTGTTTTACCGCACCCGCAAGCACAGGCCCGCGCCATACGACGGGATCTGTTTCGTTTTCGGTAAGAAGGTTTAACGACATCGCCTCAATGCCCGTTTTGCTCAAAACCGGGTACATGCCCGTCTCGTCCGCGGTCGCGCGCGTACGAAGGCCAAACGCCTTGGGAATGGATGGGCCTGTGATATCCGCATCCAAAACTGCGGTTTTAAGCCCTTGCCGCTTTGCAAGCACCGCGAGAAGCGACGTTACAAGCGATTTTCCGACCCCGCCCTTGCCGCTCATCACACCGACAACCCGATTGATGTGGCTTAACTCGTGCGGTTTTTCCAAAAAACTTTTCTGTTGCGTACGTTCCGAGCAATTGCTCGAACAGCTTGAGCAGTTATGCGTGCAGTCGTTCTCCAATGGTTTTTCCTCCTTGCGGCATCGTTTTCGCACCTACGCTTTTTAAAAACGGCCCGCCGCAATCGCGGCATATGCCCTGCTTTTGTATGGTACTTCCGCGGTCGGAACTTGTCAATAGATTCACAAGCGTGCTTTTTCGCCCCGGAAACGCTATCCGGCGACGCAAACCCATATTTTCCCGAGAAAAAAGGCAGCCTGCGCGGAAATATATCTTGCGCAAACCCTTTTTAAGGACGCGTGCTTGTTATATAATAATG
>DLFZ01000195.1 GCA_002482435.1 Christensenella sp. UBA7707 | reverse complement strand
TGTTGATAATAGGTTTTTAGGCTTTCCACCGTTACGGTGCGTTCCATTGTGTCGTATTCCGCACCCTTGCAGAAGGTGAGTTTGTAGGCGCCCGGCTGCAGTGCGAGACTATATCCGCCATAGGCATTGGTGGTGGTGCGGTACGCGTTGCCCGCTTCGTCTTCAACAATGATCCCCGCCACGAGCATTTGGCTGTTGTTGTCGGTCACTTTTCCGCGCACCAATCCGGCTGGAGGAACGGCCGCCTCCGCCCCATCGGGAGCAACCACGGCGTCAGGCGTGGGAACCGCTTGGTTTCCTGCAGCGCAACCGTAGAGCGTGGGAACGATGCATACCAATGCGCATAAAACGGAAGTCAGCAGCAGAATCGTACGTTTTACTTTCATGATGTGTTCCTCTTTATATTGACATGTTTGTATTCATCATATAACCTAGTTTGAGGAAGTTCTACGCAGAAAGGCGTAAAAACTATGCAATTTGATCCACAACTGGGTGTGTTTGATCCCGTTAAGTTTACAAAAGAGCACCCGCTTTCGCCGGAGGGTTTCCTATTTACATACTTTCCATCAGAGGATCCTGAGACACCGCATTACCATGATTTTCTCGAAATAGGCTATTGTGAGAGCGGCACAGGGCTGTTTTATGTGGATGGCGGTATCATTCCCTTCAGCGGCCGATGCTGTTCGATCATCTACGGCGGGCAGGTACATATCGCCCAGAGCATCAGCGCGGAGAAGAGCCTTTGGCACTTCCTGTACATCGATCTTGGGAAGCTTTTCTCCGGATATGAGGCGTTGCTGCTCAATGCAACCCATGCGCTACACCCCCAAGCATACGATTTTCCATCCATAATTACCTGGGATACGGATCCGGAGCTATATAAGATCTGCGAAGCCATTATGGCGGAATCCTCGCGCTGCAAGGAGGGTCACCTTGCGGCCGTTCAGGGGCTGGTCGTCGCAATGCTGATCATGCACGGCCGCTACATGAAGCCCATTGACCGGCCACATAAGGATAGCGCTTCCCTGTTGGCGCGGCTTGGGGAGGTTCTCACCTATATCGGCATGAATTATATGAACGAGCTAACCATCAATGAAATCGCCGAGGTTGCTCATACCAGCAAATCAAGCCTACAACGGGATATGATTGCGTTTACGGGAATGGCGCCGATGCAATATGTGCACCATCTCCGGCTAAATCACGCGGCGGCAATGCTGCTCGACCAAAACGTCGGTGTTTGCGAGATTGCCTTCGCCGTAGGCTACAATACGCTCTCCTGCTTTAATCGAAAGTTCCATGGGGAATTCGGCATGTCGCCATCTCAATGGCGCGCTGCCAATGCCGGAGCCCGTAAACCACGCCGTGGGGTCCGTTGATCTGATCCCGAAAAACATCGCACTTGGTGAATAGAGCTGATACTGGATGAAACTTACCTTTTGTCAGCGGCACTTGTGATATATTAGGCAGCATCACCGGTCAGCTGTCTGGAAGTCAATGGGCCTATATACAGCACTTTATGCTAAAAATGTCGTTCCGTGGAGATGTTCCCCACGGAGCGATACAATTACAGTCCTCAAGCACGGATGCAAACCCAGAAATGCAAAAAAGCCCTGATTTATCGGGCTTTTCACACACTTACGCTTATGCACTTGACGTCAGTTCTACCGACTCAATATGATTCATCCTCATAAACACTTCTATGATTTACGCAATGCATTTCTAACACGATTTCATGCCGCTTCACATCATTGCTACGGGGACTTGTCGATCATAGCCATAATGCGAAGTTTACGCATCATTCCAACTACAGTTGCGCCACAGCAATTGATTGCGGTGACGTCACTCATTTTGAGCCTCGAATTATGCATTTTTTTAATGAAACACATGAAGATAAAATGTACCTTTTCTATGCCAATGAATCCTATTCTATTGGAAAAATTGAAAGCAGCATGATTTTTTGCATTTCTCCCGCACACATGCTCGTTTTACGCCTTGCGCAGCAATACTTCCTGCGCATGCGTCGGGCATCATCGCCTGTCCACTTATTGCGTAATTCCAAACAGACCTTTCATATCGTTATCAAAGGATATCCGATCCACAAGTCCGTCACGCAGAACAAAGGAACCATGCTGCTCCGTATCGATTGTTGCGCCGTCGGCATCTGTTAATTCGGCATATATGGTGAATTTGTACTGGCTGCCCTCGCCACTCACTTCCGCAATCTCAACTCTGTCGGCTTTTATCGAGACTTCCCTTGCATCCGCAAGTTCATCCAACCGCAATAGCTCCCGGTTCGTAATGATCTTCTCCTTCAAGCTGTCCGTCATATATGCTGCAACCTCTGAATGATAGTCTACAATCAGCGCATCGTATGTGTGAACCGCTTCGACACCCCAGGTCGCATTTGCAGGGGGAGCCGTTACGCTTTTTTCAAGCGCGGCCATGTCTTCGAGTAAATTGGTGTAGCGCTCGTCTTTGTTTGTCGTGCAAAATGCAATCAGCATGTTACCGATCTGCTCCGGGGTATATTCATTTACTGTGTTTACTTCCGTTTGTTTGCCGCACGATGAAAGGAGTAACAATAGCAACAGCAGGCAGATGGAGCATGTTAACCTCTTGTTCATAATCAATCCCTCCAAAATTATCAATCGGCAAAGGATGGCAGACCATTGACTCCATCATATGGTGCATATCTAAAAGTGTATCCGGTTAAGAGTTTTTCATAGTATATATTCGCTGCGGGAAATGCTCTTGCTTTTGGATGCCCCGGGGAGAGCCGCAATGTCGTCATTTGCCGTTCATGCAGAGTCGGCTGGAACGCATCCAACTGTTTGACCTTTTGCATGTTATCACGCTTTTGTAGCGAGGAAGAGCCGGGCGGATTTGGCTTTCATCGCTTCATTCTTCAACCATGATCAACTCCGCGTCGGTGTGTTCCTCCATGTAACGAATAATTTCATCCATCGACCGCCTCGCATGGGCGGCGTCGGCGGATACTACCGCAACTCCAATGGTTAGCGTCTTGTGTACATCCTGTGTATCAACCTCTGAGACAGACGCGTTAAAGCGCTTTTGAGTTTTGTCCACAAGGCTGCGGCAAACCTGCCGCTTGTCCTTTAAGGAAAAGGCGTTGGGAATGTAGAAAGTCAGTTTTACGGACAATGCAGTCATACTGTCTCCACGGTTTTTCGTGTCGCTTTCTCTTTTAATCGTCCAGTCGTCGTAGCTGAAGGCAGCCAAAATACAATAACTGCCAACATTGATGGTTCACGTCCAAGGGAAGTGTTCCTTATCGAACAGTTTCTCACCAATCAGCGGCTCATTCAGCATCATAACCTTACTGTGGCTCTCTTTTAAAAAAAGTAAACAAACCAGCTTTGTCGGCACCTGATTGGCTTGACAGCGGCACAGCCAAGCATCAATCAACAGATGGGAAGCCAAACTGCTGTAAAACCTCATACTCAAGGAGAAGCATCCCGCTGGGATACGCACGGTGCCCGACGAGGCGTAACCATTGGCGTACCCCGCGCGGGGAGAACAAATGCACCCCGCCTCCCAGAAGGATCGGGATCATCGCTGGTTCAACAGTATCAACTAGTTTCCAGTCGAGGAGCTGAGAAAAGAGATTACCTCCACCGTAGAGCCAGATGTCTCGGCCAGGTTGCGCACGAAGCTCTCGCACTCGTGCTTCGAGGCCCTCGCTCACGATCTCGACTTCAGGATAATCCACTTGACGAAGCGACCGCGAGGCAACAATCACTTGCTTTCCGCGAAAGTTCTCGCCCGTTGCACGTACAATCTCGTACGTGCGCCGACCCATCAATATGGTGTCGAATTGCGCATACAATGCCTCAAAGTCAAAGGAAGACTCTGGCGTAATCCAATCAAACTCATCGTTCGGCCCTGCTATGTAGCCATCCAGGCTGCACGCAACCTGATATCGCACCCGCCTCATACAATTATTCCCTCCACTTTGATTTGAAGAATGAGAACCAAATGCATTTTCTAAACACGCACTTCACTGACCTTCATATCTTCCTTTCTATACAGTTTACTATAGCCAATCCAATACGAAAAGAAGAGTATATTTGCTCCATCCAATTTTATGTTCTAATTGACTTTGCCGAAAAAATGTGCAACAAACCAGTCATTCTCGGAAGTTCCGTGGAAAAAGAAAATCGGAATCTGAACATGATTGTTCAGATTCCGACTCCGGCTCAGTTCTTTATTCACCCGTTCATTCCGGTGTAAAGCGCGTTAAGGAGCGTTCCATCTGCGTTTTGCGAAAGCTCCCAGATACCCGCACCGCGAAGCCCTCTTGCTTTGATGTACGCGCCCTTTTCCGCAATCGACTGCGCATCATCGTAGGAGAGGAACGTGCTGCCGTTGTAAAGCCATGGCACACGCGCATCGGGATGCAAATACCGCGTGTAGGAGGAATCGCTCAAATATTGCGCAACGATCACATCGTAGTTCACCGAGGATGCTTTGGAGAAAGTTTGATACAGCCCGTCCCCTCCTACGGTTGCATTTTTAAACTGCCTGCCGTAAAACGGGATGCCCAAAATGAGTTTTTCTCTTGGGAAACCCGCACCGAGCCAGGCGTTTACGGCTTCGTCACTGCTCCATTGATACTGCGGCGAGTTCTCTGAAGGCGTATACAGCGGCGCGTTGAAATCCGTATACCTTCCCTCGCCGCCATGCATATCGTAGGTCATGGCAAGCGCAAAATCCACATAGGGCGCCACCTTCTCAAGCTCATAATTTTTAAGACATGCTGCGTCGCTTGGGCCTGCAAACGACAGCAGATACTGTTTGCGCTCGAAAATTCCGCGTATGACCAATTTTTCGCGGAGGGTCTTCATGAGCAACGTGAAATTTTCCTTGTCGGCAGCTCGCGTTTTGTTTGTGGAGAGGCCGCCGGAAACGGGGAATTCCCAGTCAATGTCAATGCCGTCAAAGCCGTATTTCACCATGAACGCAACAGCGCTGTCGGCAAACGCTTCCCGCCGCGCCTGCGTGGAGACAACGTCTGAAAACCGGCCCGACCATGTCCAGCCGCCTATGGAGAGCATGGTTTTCAGCTGCGGATGCAGCTTTTTGAGCTGTAAAAGCTCCTGAAAATTGGCGGGGTCCACCTCGGGGTCACCCATGGTCACCTTAAGATCGGAGCTTATGTTTGTAAACGCGTAGAAAATGTGCGTCAATTGATCCACATTTTGAAGGTCGAGCGGCGTAAAGCCCGAATATGCGGCCCACGAGGCATAGTAACCGCTTACCACTTGGCGCGTATCTTGGTTCTGCTGAGTCGTATCCGCACCGAGGGATAGATACGATGTATGGATGTAGCCCGTTTTTCCGGAATAGGCTATTTCGTACCAGTCTCCCTGCTGGCCGAGCACGGAATATGCGGTGCCCTTTTTCGCAGTACCGATCTTTTTATAACTGGTTCCGGGGCCGCTTCTCACATTTACTGCACTGTTGCAATTGACGACCGTGCCGGTCACACCGGTTCCATTGCCCACGGAGAAATTCCCGTCCGAAACGGTAGAAACCACCATATAGTTTTTGCTTACATAACCGGTTTTTCCCTGATAGCTGATTTTGTACCAGCTGCTTAGGGTTTGAAGTACGGGATATACCTCCCCCAAAGGTGCCGTGCCGAGCTTTTTGTAGCCGGTTCCCGGTCCACTTCGCACGTTGACCGCTCGTTTGCAGTTAACGATGGTACCTTGTTCCTGCCCGTTTTCCGCAGCGAGCGTACTTTGCCCTTCAAGCGCAAAGCACAGCAGAAATAAAAGCGCTAACACGAGCGCAAATGCCGGTTTTGTTTTAAAATGCATGGCCATTACTCCCCGATTTGATAGTACGATTCTAACATGTTCGGGGTTTGTGAAACCATGTATAAGTAATGTATAAACTGAATGATTTTACCATAATCCATATGAAAAATTGTATGCGAATACAGGGGAGAATCAAAGTCTACCCCTAGTTAAGCATGGTGAAGGACAGTAGGCAGTGTGCGTTGCCCCCTGTTCCCGCGCCTCATTTGAAACCTACATCGTAAAGGTGGCTTATTTCACCGTTTCAAGCTTCGCGCCACCTTCACCGAGAAGGCTACTTATCACTTTTTCTTTGAAAGCTTATTAAACTGGCTTTTATAACGTTTTCGGTTCTTCAAAATCACGGAACGGGTTTCTACAAGTTTTCCATTGTTGTCATTTATCTGATAATCGACATAGCCGATATCCACCAGATCCTCACAGGTGGGGCAAAAGCAAAGATAGCCGTGGTCAGTTTCGCTCGATGAGGCAACCACCAAATCGTTTATATCAACCACAAATTTTGCCCCGCATTTGCTACAGCCGCATTCCCTTGACCACGGCATCGTTTTTCTCGCCGCTTCTTCTTTTTCTTTTCTTTGATATTCTTCGAGGCTGCCTTCTTTGATAATTTTCATCGTACCTGCCCCCCTTTTCGTTTGTCTCACCCAAATACCTTTTGACCGTTGGAATTTACAAACCATCCCATGGTCAGTCGTTAATTGCCTCGATACCAAGCCGTTTAAGCTCGGCAAGGTGATCTCTCATGTTTTTGAGTGCCTCCGGAGAGTGTCCTTCCCAGTCCAACACCTCATCCACTACGCGCAGTGGATGTTGAGTTCGGTAGGATCTCGTTGGATTCCCTGGAAACTTCTTGTCTGTAAGATTGGGATCATCTTCGAAATGGCCCGATGGTTCTACACGATAGATCCGACCGGGTGCATCGCCCACCGCCAGTTCCGCTCCCCACTTGGCCGCATCCAATGTCGCGGTCAGGTAGACGTAGTTCGCATTTTTTCTCTCACCATAGTTTGAGCTATAGCCAGGTACCAGTAAATCTCCCGGCTTCAGGGCAGCTTTTGTTCCGTGATAAAAAGGCCCACTGTCCAAGGGATTGGACGGTGCCTGTTCGTTGTTTTTATTCATAACAAATCCTCCCTGCTAATTTCAATTTATTGTCCGCACAAACAGTTTGCTTCATACATATCTCCAACCTGCTCTCTCAATCCCAAAAAATCTGAAAACAGCCAATCCTTTCTGTTGCAAACAAACTTCCTATTATTTCCATTATATATCACTGGTAAGTAAGTTAATAGATTTCCATTGTACAAGCAACCGCGGTTCAAAGCTGCCCGTCAGCCTCCCTTCTATGAAGATTGCGCCCCCCCTCTCCGTGCTGTTCAACGTTCTTCGAAGCAAAGCCAAACAAAAAATGTGCCGCAACCTCTCTTTGTCGCAGCACACCTTTTCTGTTCGTTTTTTTAGTGTTTGCCGAAAAACTCGCGTGCTTCCCCTACCATATAGAGCGAGCCGCAAACAAGGATGGCGTCATCGGCAGTTGATAATTTTAGCGCGATCGAAAGCCCGTTTTTTATGGTTTTGCCGTCAATCACTTCCCCGCCGAATACGTTTTCTATCATTTCTTTGTAGCGAGTCGAAGGCAAGGCACGCTTGTTGTCCGGCGTAACGGCGATGAAGCGTTTCGCGTACGGCGCAAGCTCCGAAATGATCGTTTCATAATCCTTATCGGCCATAACACCCGTTACGACAGTCATTTTCCGTCCCGCAAAATAGAGATCCAGGCTTTCAACAAGCGACCTTACGCCGTCGGGGTTGTGCGCCCCGTCCACAACAACCGCAGGCGCGTGCGAAAGCACCTCGAAGCGCCCGGGCCAAACGGCGTTTTGAAGCCCCTCGTAAATCGCTTCCTCCGGTATGTTCCAACCTTTTTCACGCAAAATATCCGCCGCGTCCAGCGCAGTGGCGGCGTTTCTCAGCTGGTATGCGCCAAGAAGGCTTAAATGCAAATCCTTTCGCGCCCGGTAATGAAAGCGCTGTCCGTCCATCCCCGCCGTAAGCGGCAAAAGCGACGCAGCATCCGTAACCGTGAGGGGAGCTTCCAGCGCCTCGCATACGGCTGCAACAGCCTCTGTTGCCTCCTCCGTTTGGTCGCTGAGAAGCACCGATGTGTGCATTTTTATGATGCCCGCCTTTTCGCGGGCGATTTTTGTGAGCGTATCCCCAAGCACTTCGGTATGGTCAAAGTCGATGTTGGTGATCACCGCGAGCTCGCAGGCGCTTATCGCATTGGTAGCGTCGAGCCGCCCGCCTAAGCCCACCTCCAAAACCACGATGTCGCAGCCGCATTTTTGAAAATGCAGGAAAGCAAGCGCCGTCACGAGTTCAAACTCGGTCGGTTTTTCCTCCGTGGCATCAACGTAAGGAACAAGCTCCTCCGATAGCGAAATCAGCTCGGCGTCCGTAATTTCCTCGCCGTTTACACGAATTCGCTCGTTGAAGCGCAAAAGATGGGGCGAAGTATAAAGCCCCGTGCGGTAGCCGGCAGCACGCAAAACCGCCTCGAGCATGGCCGCCGTAGAACCCTTGCCGTTGGTGCCCGCGATATGAACGAACTTCAGAGCGTTCTGCGGGTCGCCCAACCCATGCAAAAAATTGCTGATTCTTTCAAGACCCAGCCGGCTCCCCATCCACGACGTTTGGTGGAGGAAAGCCATGGCCTGCTTTAAATCCATTCCTGTGCCTTCTTTCTTAAATAACCCATTGCCGTCTTTATCATAAGCCAAATAACGCCAATTTGTACGGGAATTAAAATGGCGCATTGCGTAAGGCGGGTTACAAGAAGCGCCTGATACGCTGAGTCATACAGCACCGAGATCCAATATGTATTCAGAAACAGGCTCAAAACAAGCTGGTTGATGCCTACGGCACACAAAACGCGGAGAAAGGTTTGTTTTTTATATAGGAATAACCCGTAAACAAGGCCTACCAGCGCCGCCGTTAACGTGAAGCCGGGAAAGTACGCGCCGATCGGGAACAGGATTGCCCCCAGAAAATCCGCCATACCGCCAACGATCGCCGCTCTCACAGGCCCCAGCAGCATGGCCGCAAGAACCACGGGCACAAACGCAAAGCCGATTTTTAAGTTCCATGTGGAAAAGGAAAGAAAACGCGAAAGCACGATTTCGGCGGCAACAAGCACCGCCATGATTACCAAGGAGCGAATGTTCCAAATTTTCTTCGTGGTTTGTTCTTGATTGGTCATAAAAAGCCCTCCTTTTGCAGCACCGCAAAAGAGGGCTCTTCCCCCTATGCGGCAGTGGACGCGGATACGGCACCGCGGGGCTTTCACCCCTTCGTCCGGCGGCAACTTCCCATCCGCCGGCACTTAACGCACCGTTCCTACTCTACCATAAAGTATTTAATTCGCCGTGTTTTCGATTACGCCTTTTTTGTGCGGTTCCCCGCCCAAATCAAAGCCCCAAACCCTACGCCGCCGACAGCGTTCCCCAAGGTCACAGGCAAAAGGTTTTTCCACAAAAAGTTGCCCCATGTCAAAGCCGAGGTATCTATACCGGCCTGTGCTGCAAGTGCTGCGTACTTCGGAACGGTTGTTGCAAACAGTCCCACGGGTACGTAAAACATGTTGGCCACACTATGCTCAAACCCGCATATCACGAACATGGCCACCGCAACATACGCGCCGATTGCGCGCCCAGCAACATCCTTCGCGCAAAGCGCCATCATCACGGACGCACATACGAGCACGTTGCAAAAAACGCCCATAACAAACGCGCTTGAAAACGGCATGGCGCTTTTTGTTGTCGCTACCTTGATCGCATATACCGCCAGCCCTCCATCGGAATAGTTAAGCTGCCCGAAATAGGCACAGCATGCCGCCAGTAGAAGCGCGCCTGCAAAGTTTCCGAGGTAAACAAGCACCCAATTACGAAGCATCCTTCCCATGGTGGTGCGCTTTTCCAAAACGGAAATGGCGATGAGGCTGTTCCCCGTAAAAAGCTCGGCACCCGTCATGAGCACGACGATGAGCCCCAGCGGGAACAACAGCCCGCTTACCATGCGGGCAAGCCCCACGTTTGCGATGTCGTGCACCGCGGTACTGGCTACCGCCGCGCCCAAAGCGATGAACAAGCCTCCGGGAATGCCCAAAAGCAAAAGCTTCCAGACGGGAGC
Organism: Christensenella sp. UBA7707; assembly: GCA_002482435.1. GTDB lineage: Bacteria > Bacillota > Clostridia > Christensenellales > CAG-138 > UBA7707. The sequence continues at coordinate 2,075 of DLFZ01000195.1, read as the reverse complement.
CATCGCCTTTTTTTCGCCGATTGCGGTATAGTTCTCCACAAACTCGGCGGGCGAAAACAAGTTCATACGCTCACCGCCCTAGATGCGGCGTCAACGACGTGCTTGATCAAGACCGAGGTCGTTACCGCGCCTACCCCGCCCGGTACGGGCGTGATTGCCTCAACAACGGGTTCCGCTTCCTCAAAGAGCACATCGCCGCACAGCTTGCCGTTTTCGTCAACATTGATGCCAACATCGATCACGATCTGCCCAGGCCTTACATATTCTTTGCCGATAACGCCCGCGCGGCCGGCCGATACGATTAGGATATCGGCCTCGCGGCAGACGGAAGGCATATCCTTGGTTTTGGTGTGGCACACCGTTACCGTGGCATTTTTTTGTACAAGCATCATCGCGGCAGGTTTTCCCACCACCAGCGAACGGCCAATGACCGCCGCGCGCTTGCCCGAAACGTCCAAACCGAAAAAGTCCAAAATCTCCATGCAAGCCTGCGCCGTGCAGGGCGGAAAGCCCTTGTCTACACCCGCGAACACGCCCGCAAGCGACCCGTTCGTAATGCCGTCCACATCCTTTTGCGGCAAAAGCGCATTCCTTACGACATCATCGTTCATATGCTTGGGGAGCGGCCGGAACAGCAGGCACCCGCTGATGCTTTGGCTTTGGTTCACCTCATCGATCACGCGAAGAAGCTCCTCCTGCGTGGCGGTTTCCGGCAAAATGAATTTTTCGACGCGCACGCCGACTTTCTCGCAGCGCTTTACAGCGCTGTTTTCATAAGCAACATCGTCTCCGCGCTCGCCAACACGCACAATCGCAAGGCAAGGTGTAACGCCCTTTTCCTTAAGCGCCTCAACACGAGCCGCAAGCTGTGCGTCAAGCGCCGCGGCGACTTCTTTTCCCGATAAAAGCTTTGCCATTTCCTTTTTACCCTTTCAGCGCAGGCGCGACATGACGCTGTTGAAGATGCCGTCGCAAAGCGGCACATATTTCTCAAGCATCTTGTTTGCCTGCGCTTCCGCTTTTTCGGCATACGCCCTGTCGAGCATAGATTTTGTGTTGATGAACACGTTAAGCGACGCCGCCGTTAGCGCGGCCCGGCAGCACGCGGCACCGCAGCCCGCATCGCTGATGGCGATGGCAGAGCCTTTCAAAGCAAACTCCTCCATCATCTCAATGGCCTCGCAGCAGCACGCCATGATGCCAAGCGGCACCTCGCAGGCGGCCTTGAGCGCCTGTTCCATTACCTTTTCCTTATGCGCCCGCTCCTGCTCGGTTTCCTTGGGCAGCCCGTACGCCTTGGAAAGCGGCTCAAACACCTCGGCATCCTTTTCAACAAGCGTGAGAAATTCAGCTTGCAGCTTGTCGGCCTTGGCTTTCAAGCGAACGATATCTTCCTGCACGTCGGCATATTTCTTTTTTCCAAGGGTGAGGCTCCCCACCATGTTGCCAAGCGCTGTGCCGACCGCGCCAACAAGCGCGCTCGCGCCGCCGCCGCCCGGTACGGGTTCCTTGCTCGCGAGGGCTTCCACAAAAGCCTCGCAGCTCATTGTTGTCATGCTCATTGTTTCTCCTTAAAAAAGCCCCGAAATTTTGCCGTTTTCGTCCACGTCGATCTTCTCGGCGGCGGGGAGCTTGGGAAGCCCCGGCATCGTCATAACGTCACCCGTGAGCGCTACAATGAAGCCCGCGCCCGCGCTGACCTTGAGGTTTCGAACCGTAATGGTAAAGCCGCGCGGCGCGCCCAAAAGGGTCGGCTCGTCGGAGAAGCTGTACTGCGTTTTTGCCATGCACACGGGGAGGTTGCCAAAGCCAAGCTCGGTCAATTGCTTGAGCTGTTTGGAGGCGCTGCCCGCAAGCTGCACGCCGTCGGCATGGTAAACATCCTTTGCAATGGCTTCGAGCTTTTCTAGGATGGAGGATTCCGCATCGTAAGCAAAACGGAACTCGTTTTGCTGCTCGCACAGCCGCACCACTTCTTCGGCAAGCGCCTTTCCGCCCTCGCCGCCCTTGGCCCACACTTCGCTCAAAGCGACGTTTACGCCAAGCTCTTTGCACTTATCCTCCACAAGCTTAAG
>DLFZ01000177.1:9997-15696 GCA_002482435.1 Christensenella sp. UBA7707 | reverse complement strand
CGAAGGTTTCCCACATGAATGACCTGCGGAACTCCGAAGGACTGAAGGTTGAAAATGTGTGTCGCTATGATCAGCATTCCTATGACAAATCCCAGGAACCCAAATATAGACGACATTGCCAATAGCCCCAGCCTCAAATAAATAACTGGAGCGTTCATTTTGGGTACAAGCAGGTTCGTAATGCCCGTAAAGCCAATGACGATGATCATCGGCGAAGCAACAAGCTTTGCTTCCACCGCCGCCTGACCTATAACAAGCGCACCTACGATGCTGAGCGCCTGGCCGATGCTCGACGGCATCCTTACACCCGTTTCGCGAAGAATATCAAACACGATCAGCAGCACCAATGCCTCCAGCGCCGCGGGCAGAGGTACATTCATACGCTCCGAGGCTATGTTGATGAGAAGTGACTGTGGAAGCATTTCACGGTGAAACGCGACAATCGCAATGTACAACCCGGGCGTTGCGATCGTTGCAAAAAAGCCGAGAATACGGAGAAACCTCGAAACCGAAGTGTAAAAGAAGCTCAAGTAGTAGTCTTCGCTGCTCTGAAAGTTCTCAATGAACAAATAAGGTACGGTGATAACGGTACATGTTCCATCCACAAACACCGCAACTCTTCCCTCAAGGATTTTTCCCGCCACCACATCCGGCTTTTCCGTGTATCCGGTTGTGCGAAACGGCGACCATGGCTTGTCACGGATCAGTTCGGTGATGTAGTTTGTATCGAGCAGCGCGTCAATGTCGATTTTTTCGAGCCGCCTGTACAATTCGGCGAGAACGCCTTTGTTTACAATGCCTTCCAGATAGCAAACGCATACCGTGGTGTTGCTTCGTCTGCCCAAGCTCATAAACTTCATTTTCAGCGCAGGCGTACGGAGCCTGCGCCGCACAAGTGAGAGGTTTTTCATAATCGATTCCGTAAAACCTTCGCGCGGGCCGCTCAGCACCTTTTCGCTGTCCGGCTCCTCAACGCCGCGCGTTTGAAAGCTTTTTGAATTTAAAATGAGAACGTCCTTACAGCCATCCGCCAAAAGAACCGTATCGCCATAGGTGATGGCGTCGATCACTTTCTTAAGTTCCTGCGTTTTCTCCGCCTCGTTGACCTGTACAATTTCCTTGAGCAGCACATCGGCAAGCGATTCCCCGCCTTCCGGCTTGATTTGCGCGCTTATAAGGGGATTCACGATGGTTTGACTGATGAGGAGCGAATCCACCATACCATCGCAGTAAAACAGACAAAACTTTTGGCTGCCATTGTTTTTGTTTTCAAGCTCGCGCACACGAAGGATTTCTACATCCTTAAAGAGCTCTTTGATAAAATCCATGTCCTGATGCAGCCTGCCTGTAAACATATGGTCGGCAAAGGTGGCGTTCATATTTTGCACAGCATCCTGCATGAAGTTTTCTTTTTTCTTTTTTTTGCCGCCGAAAAGGTTTTGAAGCATAGTCGCCCTCCATCCCCATTTTTAAACGAAAGCTTAAGCATAGCGCTATTCTTTTTCTTTTTATGGAAAAATATGTGGCCGGAAAAAGAGAACGAAAAAGAAGCCCGAATGTAACATTACACTTCGGGCTCCTTTTAAAAACATTCCTATTTAGCCTTTGGCAACCACCACATAGGGTTGGAGTTGGAAAGGCTTTGCCGCTACGTTGCGGTCGTTCCACATGTAGAACCAGCGCTCGGCCGGATAATAATAGTAACCGTCCTGCCAATGGTCGCTCGTGTCGTACGGGTCCGCGAAAATGATGATATCGTCGCCGATGCCCGGGGTTCCAAGCGTGTCGTAGCCGATGATGATCTGCCAATGCCCGTCCCAATCGCTCCACTCCACCAGAATAAGCTCATCGTTGTCGAGGTGGCCGGTGACCCATTTTACAAAGTAGCTGTCGCTTGCATCATCCACCCAAGCTTCGGTTGCGGGATCATTTTCCGAAGCGTAAAGGGAAACGGATTCAAACGTGGGAGGAAGGTTGCCGATGTCGTTATCTGTATAGCCCTGCCCCGCCTGAATCAGATCCGCATCCGTATAATCGGTGCGGTAACTCGTTTCAATCACCTTAACGCCTTCAATCTGGGAAAAGAGATTCACGAGCTTGCCGACGTTTGCACCATATTCATAAAAATTGTCTGCGCTGCCGGGTTTGGCGCCCGCAGTATCTTCATCTACGGAAACGCTCCCAAGCTCGCAAAGCTCCATTTCCGTGTGACCGCTCAAGCCAAAGTGCTCAAGCGCCATCAGCGTGGAGGCCGCCCCACAGGAATATTCCGTGGTCTGCTGAAAGGTTTTGAAGCCGGTGAGGATGGTCAAGCTGTCGCTCGACTTCATATTGTAAAAATCGGGGTTGCTATAATAGATGGAATCTTGATGATCGCCGGCAAAAGCATAGGCATCCGCGCCGCCGTATTCGTCGTTGTCCGTGCCCGAAATCACTTCAGGCTTTGCTTTTTGCTCCGTCTGGGAAGCGGGTGCGGCACAGCCTGCCGCAAGGGAAACAGCCATAACAATGCTCAGGATAAGCGCGATAAGATTCTTTTTCATTGTTTTTCTCCTCTTTTTTTAATGTTGATCAAAAAATGAGGATACTTGTGCTTGGCATCATTCTACTGCTTGTATTATTTATTACAGATAGACACCCATCTTTTTATTTATCCATTGGTAGAACCCGGAGTAAACGCAGTCCGAAACCGGCCGTTACTCATGTTGATCGCTTACAAGTATCGCTTGACGTCCGCAAAAAATGCGGATTTCGTTGGGGCTTCGGCATATGCCGTACCCTCGCTCCCTAAGATAGGGGCGAAAAACCAATTTGGTTTTCAGGCTGACTCGTAATGGGGCGCATGCGCCTTTCAACAAGGTATCCTGTGTTCCTTCGGCTTTTGACCCGGCTGTCCGTCTGGCCTTTTGTGTACGAAAAATTGTACCGGTCACATTCTTCCTTTTGCAGGGTACAGTTACCACACCTCCGTTCATACAATTTTGCATTATAATCACAAGACGTGGTGATGTCAATCAATATTATTTCACTACGAACAGGGCTTTCCGCGCACATAAAAAAGGGGCGGCCGCCTGTTAGCGTTCCGCCCGGGCATTGCAAAAAAATGCTCAATGTTTTTCCAAAAGTTGTATCTTCACACCGTTGGGATCGCGAATGAAGAAGTATGTAATATGAGGGTGGGGCGTGAACGGGCCGCTTTCGATTTCGATGCCGCGCCGCTTCAGAAGCGCTTTGGTTTCCTCGAGATTGTTAAGTTCAAACCCCAAAGAGATGCCTTCTATTTTTTTATACCCCGTTGCGCTTTCGTCACAGATCAATTCCACTTGCGTTTCGCCGCCCAAAAACGCCAGCTCTCGCATTGGCCCGGCATGGCGCCTTTCATTTAGGGACAACCCAATGACGTTCGTATAAAAGTCAAGAGATTCTTCCATATCCTTTACCGAAATGGTGCTCCAGCAAAAACGCATGCGTTCGATCCTCCATATAAGTTGTTTTCTTGTATTGTACCATATGCGACCGCGCACAAAACAGGCGGCAGCTTCACATTTTCCACACAAGTTTGCGTTAGAATGAAACCGTATCCGACAAACGGAGAATAACGCGCTGTAAAGTTTACGCCGCAGATCGAAAGCGCATTGCTTACAGCTACTGGATCGCATGATGTAAGCTTCATCATCAAACGGAAACGAGCGCCTTCGGTTTTCATTCCTCACCGTGACTTCGTCACCAAAACGTATCCTAAAATTTCCATACTGCTTCGGGCAAGTGTATAATAGAGATAAGGCGGGCGCATCACTTTTACATGAAGGTATGATGTCGCAAGATAGATTGCGGTGGCCTTTCCCGCCAACACAAGGAGAAACATCTTATGACCGAAAAAACCTACGGAATTACCGGCATGACATGTGCGGCTTGTTCCGCGCATGTGCAAAAAGCCGTGCAAAAGGTAGATGGTGTTCTATCGTGCGAGGTCAACCTCGCAACCGAAAAGCTCACCGTCAACTTTGATGAGGAAAAAACCGGCTTTTCTGCACTCCAAAAAACGGTGGAGAATGCCGGATACGGCCTTTACGAGCTTTCGCAGGACGCAAGCGCAGAGCTTGCCATTGAAGGTATGAGCTGCGCGGCGTGTTCGGCGGCGGTCGAGCGCGCGTTAAAAAAACTAGATGGTGCGCAGAGCGTGGGCGTTAACCTCACCACGAACCGCGCAAGTATTTCCTACGACCCCGCCCGCCTTTCGCTTGCGGTCATTAAAAAAACCATAGAAGACGCGGGCTACGGCGCGAAGGAACTTGAAGAAAGCGGCACAGCCGACGAAACCGAGCAACGCCGCGAAAAGGAGCTGACGGGCATGCGCACAAGGCTGATCCTTGCTGCTGTATTCGCCGTGCCGGAGTTTTACATTGCCATGTCGCATATGATCTCGGCCATTCGGCTGCCATTGCCAACTTTCATGAACCCACACAATTTCCCTCTCGTTTTCGCGTTGGTGCAGCTTGTTTTAACCATCCCTGTGCTCGTAGGCGGCAGTCGCTTTTTCCGCGTTGGCATGAAGTCGCTTTTTAAAGCGGTGCCGAATATGGATACGCTGATTGCCATCGGCACGGGCAGCGCGTTCCTTTACAGCGTGTATGCAACTATTCGAATCTGGCTGGGCGATTTTTATTTTTCGGCTTCGCTCTACTTTGAGTCGGCCGCCATCGTAATAACGCTTGTGATGCTTGGCAAATACCTTGAAGCCGTTAGCAAAGGTCGCACTTCGGAGGCTATCAAAAAGCTGATGCGCCTCGCTCCGAAAACCGCACTCGTCGTGCGAGAAGGAGCGGAGTACGAGATCCCCGTAGTTGAAGTGCTTGTAGGCGATACGGTTGTTGTAAAACCCGGCACCTCCTTCCCCGTTGACGGCATTGTGACAGACGGTATCTCCTCTGTAGACGAATCCATGCTTACAGGCGAAAGCCTACCCGTAGAAAAACACGCAGGAAGCACCGTCACGGGCGGCAGCATCAACGGCGAAGGGCTGATCCGTTTTCGGGTAACGCAGGTTGGCCGCGATACGATGCTTGCAAAGATCATTCGACTTGTGGAGGATGCGCAGAGCAAAAAAGCCCCGATCGCAAAGCTAGCGGACGTTGTTTCCGGCTACTTTGTGCCTGCGGTCATAGGCATTGCGCTGATCAGCGCAGTGGCCTGGACTATTGCCGGAAAGCATTTTGATTTTGTGCTCACGGCGTTTGTTTCCGTACTTGTGATCGCTTGCCCCTGTGCGCTGGGGCTTGCTACGCCTACCGCCATTATGGTTGGCACGGGAAAAGGCGCGGAGCTTGGCGTTCTCATTAAGAGCGGCGAGGCGCTCGAAGCCGCACATCATATCAATACCGTGGTACTCGATAAAACCGGCACCATCACGGAAGGAAAGCCTCGCCTCGCACAGGTGCTTGCACTGGACGGCTTCCAAGAAGCGGAGCTTTTACGGCTTACAGCCGCCGCCGAGAGCGGTTCCGAGCACCCTGTTGCGCGCGCCATTTTAGAAGAGGCAACTGCACGCGACATTGCCCTGCCACCTGTCGCTGAATTTCAGGCGGTTCCCGGGCGCGGCATCGATTCGCGCGTAGAGGAAAAGCATGTTCTGGCGGGCAACGAAGCGTTGATGCGCGAACAAGGCATTGCGCTTGGCGATGCGGCCGAGCGCGCAAGCG
>DLFZ01000177.1:9777-9953 GCA_002482435.1 Christensenella sp. UBA7707 | reverse complement strand
ATGAGCGCTGCTGACGCGGTGAAAGAAGGAAGTAAGCGTGCCGTTGAGCGGCTTAAAAGCCTCGGCATTGAAGTGGTGATGATCACAGGCGACAACAAAAACACCGCACTTGCCATTGCCGCGTAGATGGGCATCGAGCATGTGCTTTCGGATGTTTTGCCGCAGGATAAGGCGGA
>DLFZ01000177.1:6646-9758 GCA_002482435.1 Christensenella sp. UBA7707 | reverse complement strand
GACGGCATCAACGATGCCCCCGCGCTTGCGCAGGCCGATGTTGGCATGGCCATCGGCACGGGGACGGACATTGCCGTGGAATCCGCCGATATCGTTTTGATGCGTGGTGACCTCAACGAGGTGCCCTCCGCTATCGAGTTAAGCCGCGCCACCATTCGAAACATCAAACAAAACCTGTTTTGGGCGTTTGGGTACAACACACTTGGCATACCGTTTGCAGCGGGCGTGTTTTACCTGTTTGGCGGGCCGCTTCTTAACCCCATTTTCGCAGGCGCGGCTATGGCGCTAAGCTCCGTTTCGGTGGTAACAAACGCGCTGCGCCTGAAAACCTTTAAGCCCAAGGGATAAGGAGTACATCTATGAAACGTAAAACGGCAACGACGGTTTTTGCCTTAATTCTGACCGCAGTGCTTTTTTCCGCGTGCGCACAGCTTGACGTTGTAAAGACTTACGCCGAAGAATCCATGAGCGATATCGCTTATACCTTTCAAAGCGCTTCCTCCGGCACGGTCGATGGAAAGTTTACTTTTTCCGCCGACGGCGAAACCCTTTTGATCGTAAGCGGAGATTATGCTGCGGATAAAAACGATATTTCACTCTCCACCCCGCTCGCCCCCTTCCTCGCTGCCAGGCTTTCCGAAAACGCGCTGCCTGAAGGATACAGCATTTCGGGCGAAAGGCTTCTTCTGAGCGCTGATTACGGCACCGGAACAGGTAAAACGGACGGCTTTGTTCCTGCACTTTTTGAAAGCGTAGCCGCGCAAAGGCTTGCGCTTTCCTACCATACGGAGCTTGACCATTTCGGCATCTCTTTGGGAAACGGAAAGTTTGAGTTTGCCAAGGATTATCAAAACAACGACAAAGACATTGTTTTTGTGCTAAACGCCGCACCGCTCAAAGAAGCGGGCGTCGATGTGGAGCATGTCGAAGGATGGGTTTTAAAAACCATGACGGACGAGAACGGCAACGACATCGACCTGCTTTTAAAGCCCTTTGACCTTGGAGAAAGCGTTGATTGAGAAGCGATGAAAACCATTTTGGTCGTTGACGATGAAGTGAAAATTGCGGAACTCGTGCAATCCTATCTGGAAAGCGCGGGCTATAGGGTGGTGTGCGCTTACGACGGCGAGCAGGCGCTTTCCCTCTTTGATAAGTTCGCACCCTCGCTTGTGGTACTCGATTTGATGCTCCCCCGTATCAGCGGCGAGGAGGTATGCAAGGAAATGCGCAGGCGCTCCCGCACGCCCATCATCATGCTCACGGCAAAGTCCGCAGAAGAAAGCATTGTTGCCGGCCTTTCGGGCGGCGCGGACGACTACGTGGTAAAACCCTTCAGCCCTCGCCAGCTCGTGGCACGCGTGGAGGCGGTTTTACGCCGCACCTCGTTGGAGCCGTTGCCGCTTTGCGAGGCGTTTGTTTACAACAACGGCGATTTGGTGATCGATGGTGCGCGGCGTGAGGTGCGCAAAAACGGAGAAAGTGTTGCGCTTACGCCCACGGAGTTTTCGCTTCTTTTTGCGCTTGCCAAGCACCCCACACGCGTTTTCACGCGCGATGAGCTGCTGCAGCAGGTGTTTGACGACGGCTACGATGGCTTTGACCGTGTGATCGATACGCACGTCAAAAATCTGCGCCAAAAAATTGATACGCCGGAAAAAGACATACGATACATCAAAACGATGCACGGCGTAGGTTATGCGTTTTCAGGAGGTAAGCCGCTATGAAAAAGAGCGTTTCTCTTTTGGCAAAGCTCTCTCTTTCCTACCTTGCGGTTGCCTTGTTTTTGATTGCGTGCGTCAGTTTTTTTTCCAACTTTTTTCTCACAAAGCAGTTTGAAGCCTATGTGATGCGCCAGCAGGAAGCGGAAAATGCGGAGCTTGCCTCGCAGACGGCAGCGCGGTACGACGAAGTTTTAAAAAGCTACAACATCACCGGCCTTGAAACCATAGGCATGGACGCGCTTGAGCGCGGCATGATTTTGCGCGTAACGGATGCTTCCGGTACGGTCGTGTGGGACGCTATGGTACACAACAACGGACTTTGCCACCAGATGCTCCAAAGCATGGCAGAACGCATGGAAAGCCGCTATTCGGGCTTTCAAGGGCAGTATGAAGAAAAGGACTATCCTCTTGCATTGGGCAACACAGCCATCGGTACGGCGAGCGTAGGTTATTACGGCCCCTTTTATTTCAGCGAAAGCGACGCAATGTTCATCGGTACACTCAACCGCGCGCTCATCGGCATCGGTATAGGTTCGCTCTTGTTCGCGCTCATTTTGGGGTTGTTCATGGCACGGCGTGTCGCAAAGCCTGTCATCAGTGCAAAACGTGCGGCAGAAAGCATTGCGCAAGGGCATTATGATGTTCGCCTGCACACGGTTACGGGCACAAAGGAGCTGGATGCGCTGGGGCAAGCCATCAACAAGCTTTCCGAGGAGCTTTCGAGGCAGGAAACCCTACGCCGTCAGATGGCTGCGGACGTTGCGCATGAACTTCGTACGCCGCTCACCACACTGCAAGGCAACATGGAAGCGTTTATGGACGGCATCTGGCAGCCAACGCCCGAGCGCCTCAAGAGCTGCCATGAGGAAACACTGCGCCTAAACCGCCTCGTTGGCGATTTGGAGCGGCTTTCAAGGCTGGAGGCCGGCAGCGACGAACTTCGCATTTCGGAATTCAATTTGATGGAGCTTGCAGTGCACGTTTTAACGGTGCTTGAGCCTGTCGCCGCCGAAAAGGGCGTGCTGCTTAATGCCGAAGGTGAAAGCGTTGTTCTAAAAGCCGACAGCGACAAACTGACGCAGGTGCTGATGAACCTCATGCACAACGCCCTACGGCACACAGGTGCGGGCGACAGAATTACGATACGCGTAAACCGCGAACAAGCCTACGCCGTGCTCATCGTTGAGGACAGCGGTGAAGGGATCCCGAGAGAACATCTCCCCTATGTGTTCGACCGTTTTTATAGGGTCGATCCTTCCCGCAACGCAGGCTCCGGCGGTTCGGGAATCGGCCTTGCGATCGTTCGTGCGATTGTTTTGATGCACGGCGGCACAATTGGTGTTGAAAGCGAAGAAGGACGATTTACCCGTTTTACCGTACGGCTTCCTTGG
>DLFZ01000177.1:2660-6636 GCA_002482435.1 Christensenella sp. UBA7707 | reverse complement strand
TTTCATCAACTATTTGTTTCGCCGTATATTACCGAAGCCAAACGCCTAGGGCGGTAAAATTATCCGCTTTTTTCAAAATCCCGCGGAGCTTTACGGTCTTTGCCATGGCTTCGATCCACGCCTGCGCGCTGTTTGCTCTTTTTAAGGCCGCAGCCATTTCGTTTTCGTTGATCCATTCCCAAAACCCGTCCGTACACAAAAGAAACGAATCGCCCGGCATAACGCGAACGGGCTTAGCAGGCATGTCGAACTTATCCTTTTCCCACGGCACGCCGAGCACGCGCAAAAGCCGGTTGCGGTCTTCATGGCGGCGGATTTGATCCGGCGCGATCTCGCCCAAATTCACAAGCATCTGCGGCACGCTGTGGTCTAGCGTTTGATGCAAAAGCCCACCATTGCGGAAAAGATAAAGCCTGCTGTCGCCCACATGCGCGTAATGCGCCATTTCACCGTCTACAACAAGCAAAACTGCCGTGGTTTTCATGGCATCTGGGCAACTTAAAAGCTGCTGCTTTAAAAGAAGTTCCGCCTGCGCGCCGCGTATGGCATCCGCAAGAAATGCCGCCACATCTTTTTTTTGCTCGAGCTGGCGGCGATAAGCGTTTTCAAAGCTTTGGCAGACGAGCTTCGAGGCTTCATCGCCACGTCCATGCCCACCCAAACCGTCGCACACCGCAAAACAACCGCAGTCTCCCGCGGCAACGGCAAAGGCCGAATCCTCATTTACTTTTCTGCCGCCAGCATCCGTAAAGGTGAAATGTGAAAGCTTCATAAACGCTCCATCCTGTTGCGCCCCTGACTTCTATCCATTACAATCATTATAAGCGCAGGCGTTTTAAGTCGCAAACCCCTTTTGACAGAAAGAATGCCTGACTTTTAACGGGAGGCAACAAGCATGCAATACAGAAAACTTGGCAAAACGGGCTTGAAAGTAAGCGAGATAAGCCTTGGGAGCTGGCTTACCTACGGCAACTCCGTTGAGATGCGGGCGGCGGAAGAAACCATTGACCGCGCCTATGAACTGGGCATCAACTTTTTTGACACAGCAAACGTTTATGCGCGTGGCGAGGCCGAAAAAGTGGTTGGACGCGCGCTGAAAAAATACGCGCGCGATTCGTATGTGCTTTCCACAAAGGTGTTCTTCCCCATGGGCGAAGGGCCTAACGACAGAGGTCTTTCCCGCAAGCATATTCTTGAGCAGCTGCACGCGAGCCTGAAGCGGCTTGACCGCGAGTATGTGGACATTCTTTTCTGCCACAGGTATGATGCGCAAACGCCCGTATACGAAACGCTTCGCACCATAGACGACCTGATCCGTCAAGGTAAGGTGCTTTATGCCGGCATCAGCGAGTGGACAGCCGCACAGGTGCAGGAGGCTTTGCACATTGCCGACAGATATTTGCTCGACAGGATCGTCGTCAACCAGCCGCTTTACAACATGCTCGACCGTAAAATTGAAGCGGAAATCATACCCGTGTGCGAGGAAAACGGCATTGGGCAAGTTGTATTTTCTCCTTTGGCGCAGGGCTTTTTAACGGGCAAGTACAAGGATCCGTCTTCCATCCCTGCCGGAAGCCGCGCCGCAAACGACAAGGTGAACGTTTTTATCATGAACCGCTACTGGAACGACGCCACGTTTGAAAAAGTTCGCCGCATCCAAAATATTGCGGACGGCGCGGGTATTCCAATGGCTGCCCTTGCGCTTAGATGGGTGTTGCGTGAGCCAAACGTTGCAAGTGCAATCGTCGGCGCAAGCCGTCCGGCGCAGATTGAGGAGAATGCGAAGGCCTCAGGGCTTGTTATTTCTCCGAATGTATTTGAAGCACTCGATGAAATTTTGCTGTAAGGCAACCGAGATTTTAAGCGGCCTCCCTCTGACGAGGGAGGCCGCTTTACGTAAGTACCGTAGAAAAACCCTGCCGTTAGTTGGCGTCGACGAGGCAGGAGTTATGCCCCTGCAAACGCAAAAATGTACATTTTGCTATGCTTGTCGATAAATTGGAATTTACTTGCCTCCCGACTTGTGATTCTCTCCCTGCCCTTTTCTTTTTTTATTTCCAAAGATACAAAGTATAAATAGCAAAGCTGAGAATGTGATGAGAGAGGTAACAAGAACATGTGGTAGTTCAAAAATAAAGTTATGAATAATAACCGTAGCGATAGAGACAACCGTGGCAATTGCCATGCCAAATATAACGCTCTTTTTCTTCATACAATTTTCCTCTACCAAATTCCTGTTTTTCGATTCGCTATCATAGCATATATCCGCTTCTCCTTTTAGGATTCCTCTGTTAACTTGCGATACATATCCATCATTTCTGTAAATTTTTTTGCGTCGCCGCCATGATCCGGGTGGTAACGCATCGCTAGCTCGCGAAACCTCCGCTTTACAGCGGCGCGATCGGCATCATGCGGCAGTCCAAAGCGCATCAAAAGGTCAGGATCATAAAGCGCGACTTGAGGAATTCCGTTTTCACGATAATAACGGTAATACACATAAAAAAAGAATTCGTCGGCAACTCCCTTCAATGCCTCCTTATCCATCCCGCACAAAACGGCAAGCGGATATTTTGCCCGTAGCGAGACAAACCCGTGAAGGTCAAAAAATTCATCCCAAACAAGGCGCCTGCCCTCGGGCGGCACAACGGTATTGAAGCGGATTTTGCATTCGAGTTTTTTCAGGCTTCGGATGCTTCCTTTGATGAACTCAACCTCGCCGGCGCTACTACAAATCAAAGAACGTTTCCTCCGGAATCGGATCGTTGAGAAGTGTTGCCTGTGTTTTTATGCTAGCCCATTTGCGCCCGAGGGTCAAGCGCAAAAAAGCGTCTTCGTTAGAAGGCGCTTTTTATAAAGTGCTTTTCGTATTAGAAATAATGCTTTGCAAGCTCCGCGCGCTTCAGGATCATTTCCGCGGCGATGCTGATGGCGATCTCCGCTGGCGTTTCTCCCTGAATGGGAAGCCCGATGGGCGAATGTATGCGCGAAAGCTCCGCCTCGTCGATGCCCGCCTCTACAAGCCTTTTGAACGTAGAAGCAATTTTATGTTTGCTGCCGATCATGCCGATGTAACAGGCATCGGTGCGCATCACCTGCTCAAGCACCTGATAATCGGCCTGATGTCCGCGTGTCATAATCGCAACATAGTCTTTTCGCGTAATGGCAATCTTTTTAAAAATATCTGTAAACGGCCCGACAATTTTCGCTGCTGCCTTTGGAAAAAGCTCCGCTGCCGCAAACATTTCCCGGTCTTCATATACCACGGGACGGAAGCCCACATGCGCAAGAACAGGCACAAGCTCTTGCGCAACGTGCCCGCCGCCGAATACATACACATAGCCCGATTGCACAAGAGGTTCTACATAAAAGGAGGGCTCCTGCTTTTGTAGCACGCCGCTGCTCTTTAAAAGAGGCCGCACATCCTCCAAAGGCAGATCTACATACTTCAGTCCTTCTTTTTCCTCGTAAACACCAAGTCCCACCTGACGCCCTTCGGAAACAAGCGTAATCAACCATGCGTCTTCATTTTTATCCAACAGCGAAACAATGTGTTCCAGCTTCTTCCTCTCAGGCTCGTCCTTGCCGGAGAAAAACTGAAAGTAAACCACAACCTTGCCGCCGCAGATCATACCGATGTCGGCAGTTTGGTTGGGCGAAAGGTCGAAGCCTTTTGAAAAGCCTGTTTTTTCGCGAAGCGCTTCTTTGGCTGTGAGGATGCTGTGGTACTCCACCGCCCCGCCCCCCACCGTGCCAAGCGTGCTTCCATCTTCAAACACGGCCATTTTCGCGCCTTTTCCGCGCGGGGTAGAGCCCGAGCTTGCGATGATGCTGCAAAGCACCGCGTCTTCCCCGCGAGAAAGCGCTTTTACAATGGCTTCAAATAAAGTTTTCATAAGACTCCTCCCGCATTTTATAGAATTGCAGCGCGCCGGCCGCAACCGGTGCGCTGCAATGAGCATAGCACAAATCAGTTCTG
>DLFZ01000177.1:0-2589 GCA_002482435.1 Christensenella sp. UBA7707 | reverse complement strand
GTACTGCGCGGTTTCGGGGTACAGCAGCTGCGCCATCCACATCATGCCAAGGTAGCGCTGTACAGACGGCGGGAAGCCCATCCAGTTATACGGCCCAAAAGGAACTTCATAATAGGTTCCGTTTTTGATGGCGTTGACCTGCTGCCATGTCGCGTCGTCGCCGACGGTAGCAAATACGCTGCCCGGTGCAAACAGGATAACGTCCGGATTCCATGCGAAAATCTGCTCCATATCTACCTCGTTGCCGGAGCCTTTCGAGGAGGGTTCATCAACAACAGCGAGGTTGTTGGAAAGAAGGTCGATGACTTCCGCATGGTAGGAACCCTGTGCAATTACGTTGAGCCCGGCATCGCCCAAACAATAAAGGAGATTTGCCTTTTCAACGCTGCTGGCAATTTCAATCGTGCGGGAATAGGTCGTTTCGCAGTAGGCGGCAAGCGCTTCCGCCTCGGCGGGCATGTTCAAAAGCTGGCCGAGCATACGGTACGCATCCCCCATCGTTTCCGTGGTAGCGGTAATGTGCACAAACGGTATGCCGGTTTGTTCCTGCAAACCGTCCAAATCCTCAACGACGGTATCCTTCGGTTCACCAACATCAATCACCACTTGCGCGCCGCTTGCCAGCAATGTTTCAAGGTTCAGCTCACCCTTGCCACCGTAAAGCTGGCCAAGCTCGGGAAGGTTATAATATTTTTCGCCGACATACTGCTTCGCGCTTTCATCCCATGCCGAGGCCACGCCAGCAAGCTTGTCGGGCGCAAGGGCAAATACGGCGATCTGCGCGAGCGGGCCGGAAACGGCAATTTTCTCGATGTTTTTCGGCAGCTCTACCTGACGGCCGACCGAGTCCGTAAACACAAAGGTCGTACTTTCAACAACGGCGGCTTCCGTAGGCGCGGGTTCTTGCGTGGCGGTCACAGCGGGCGCTGCGGTAGGTTCAACCGTTTGCACGGACACACAGCCCGCAAGCGCCGCCAAAACCATCAAAAGCGATAGCAGCAAAGCTATTTTCGTTTTCATCATTCTTGTTCTCCCAACATTTTTTTATGAATGTCATCGGGGATATCCCCCGTATCGACCACAAGCATCCCCATTTTTTTTAAAGAAGGAAGGTAATAAGGATACGCTTTGTCCGCCGTGCGAACGAGGTGCTTTTGTGCCTCCTCAGGCGAAACGTTTTGCGCTTCGCCGCTCTTTGCATAAACTTGAAAAAACAGCTGTGCATCTTCAAGCGTGGCAAAGGGCTGGCCGAACTCAAGTGCAAAGGTCTCGCTTTTATAAGGAATTCCCCATTCCGTAAGCTCATTTACGGCGGAAGAAAACGTATGGCTCCCAATCGGCGCCCCGCCAAGGTCGAACCGGTGTGTTTCCCAGTTCTTTTTGATGATTACCGCCTTGCCGTGGCACTGAAGTTTTGCAATGCGCAGTGCTTCGTCCGTTCGGCCGAAAAAGCAGAAAATCATTGCGTCATAATGCGTTTTGGGCGCTTTGCAAAAAACGTCACCCTCCACAATTTCCAGGTTGTTCACATGCTGTGCATTTGCGTTGCCTTGAAGCACCGAAAGCGCCAGCGGCGAAACATCTACCGCACTTACAAAAGAAAAACGTTTTGCAAGCGCAAGGCTCAAGTAACCAAGCCCGCAGCCCGCATCGCACACATGCGAACGCAAATCAAGATGCGCGGCGATTTTTTGAGCAAGTACCTCGTAATACGCCGTATGCTCAGAGGCATCCTTCAAAAACCGCACCATGTCTGGCGTCCAAACAAACATCAATCGCCCTCCTCTAAAACAGGAAACAGCACATGCCCACGATGGGTCTCGATGAGCGCAACATCCACACCGTAAAGTTTTTTGAGAAGCGCTTCATCAAGTACTTCCTGTGGAGCGCCAAACGCCGCCACGGAGCTGTTAAAAAGAGCAAGAATGTTATCCGCAAAGTGAAGCGCGTGCTGCGGGTTGTGCGTGGATAAAACAACTGTGTACCCTTGCTTTGTAAGCCCACGGATTCGTTCAAGCACGCGCTGCTGGTTTCCGTAATCCAAATTGGAGGTCGGCTCATCCATCAAAAGCACCTTTGCCTGCTGCGCAAGCGCGCGCGCAATCAAAACAAGCTGCTGTTCACCACCGCTTAAGTGCAGATAGCTCTTTTTTGCAAGGTGTTCAATGCCTGTTTGCCGCATAGCGGCAAGCGCCTGTTCACGCTCGTACTCGGCAGGCGCGCGGAGCATGCCAACCTGATGCGCAGTTCCCATCAAAACCATATCGGCAACAGAAAACTGAAAGACAGGGTGATGCGTTTGCGGGATGTAGGCAATTCCCTGCGCAAGCCGTGCGGGTCGCATACCGCGCACATCCTCGCCATTGAGCAAAATGAAGCCGTGGTAGCCATGAAGGAGCCCCAAGATACAGCGAAAAAGCGTGCTCTTCCCCGCACCGTTTGGCCCGAGAACCGCCAGAAGTTTCCCTTCCTCCGCCGTAAAACTGATGTTGCGCAGCACCTCGTGCGAGCCGTAGCCAAACGAAAGGTTTTTTACCTCAATGCTCACCGCGCTTCCTCCTTTCTCAAAATGAGATAGAGGAAAAACGG
>DLFZ01000072.1 GCA_002482435.1 Christensenella sp. UBA7707 | reverse complement strand
TCGTCGACCAGTTTGCGGGACATATCAAACCCTCCTTCAACGGTAACGTTAATGGACAGTGGGTGAAACAGCTTAACCTTTCCTCGTTGCGCTTTTGATGGCGGCACGCCGTGAAAGCGCATAAACGCTTTTGAAAAGCTCTCCTGCGTGTCGTACCGATATCGCATGGCCACATCAATGATTCTGCTGTTTGGTTGCAACAAATCAAGCGCCGCCAAACTCAGGCGTCTGTACCTTATGTACTCGCCGATGGTCATACCCATCACAACATGAAAAACAAGCTGGAAATGCGAGCTTGACGCATAGGCTTTCATCGCTACTTCGTCTATGCTAATATCGTCGGTCAAATGCTCTTCGATATAACGAACGGCTTTCGACAGGCAGCCTATCCAGTTCACAATACCCACTCCTTTCAAGGAGTATTTTACAGGAACATCACCCGGAGAACCATGTCTCAGAATACGATGTTTTATCTTCCGATACTATAAATGAGCGCCTGAAAAGAGCTTTAAATTTGCAGCGAGGCCATGTCCTCTACGCGCTCTGCAATGTAGCGGGAGGCATCTGCGACACCCTGGTTGTAAAACGCGGGCGCAAGCTCCTTTGTAACAAAGTCGAGCACAATCATGGCCGCAAGGTCGCCGATTTCCTCCTCGCGCTCGCTTAAAAAAAAGCCCTTGATGGCGGCTGCCATCGCCTTTTTTTGTTCCGTGTTAAGCCGTATTCTCTCTTTTTCGCCGCGCGCCATACAAAACGCCCTCCCTTGCTTTGTGCTACCCATTGTATCATGGCCGCGCTTAAGGGAAAAGGCGCGGTACATCCGCACCCTTTTGAAAGCGGCTACTTTTTCCTAAAGAAAAACCGCCCGACGGGTTTTCCGTTCGGGCGGCTAGAGAAAAGGCCTTATTCTCCCGGCATGGCAACCGGTATAAACTCGAGCGTTGCGGAGATAAGCTTATCGGGCTTCTCCTCATGGAGCAAATGCCCCGCGTTTCGAACCACCGCAAAGCACGCGTTTTTAAACGCCGCATGGTAAAACTCGGCCTGCGCGTGGGTGCGCCATTTGTCTTCTCCGCCCTGCAAAATAAGAACGTCCGGCTCCACCTCGCGCAGCCGCGCATTGAGGGCGGCATCGTCGAAATAATGAAGCGAATGGCGAATGGCACGCCTGGCAGGGCCATCGGACACGGTGCGGTAGTATTCAGCCGTTACCTCGCTCGTGAGGCAGGTAAGGTCAAAGAAACACTGCGAAAGAATGGTTTCCACCGTGCGCACGCCGTAAAGCATGCTCGCAACGGGGCCTAGAACCGTGCTGTCAATCATGCGCACGGCAAGTGGCATTTCCGGGGAAATGCTGCCCGGCGCAACCAAAATAAACCTGCCAAGGCGCTCCGGCGCCGTGGCCGCAAGCTGCGTCACATACGCACCGCCCATGGAAAACCCGATGAAATGCGCGGACTTGATGCCCTTAGCGTCCATGAAAAGCCTTAAGCTTTCCGCGTGATCCTCAATGGTATAGCCAAACATTTCCGGCCTGTCGGAATAACCGTGACCGAGAAGATCCACCGCGATAACGCGGTAATATTCGCTCAGGCGGTTGAACACCGCGCGCCAGGTATAAAGCGACTGGCCGATGGTATGCACAAGGATGAGCGGCTCACCGGAACCTGCCTCCATATAGTGCATTTTTACCGTTTCGCCCGCAAGCACCTCCGAAGCTATAGGCTCCGTTGCCTCAGCCGCCGGTTCGTCTTCCGCTTTCTGCGGCTTTTTGCGTTTTACACGCTCCGGAACCTCCGGTGCGGGCAGGACGATTTCCACATATTCTCCGACATGCTCGGAGTTGATAAATTTCTTAACTTCAAGGGATAAGTTCACGAGCGACCTCCCGGTGCTTCGCCTTTTTGGGCGTTGCTTGCACATATATCGTCATGTTATTCTACATGCTTTTTGGCGCTTTTGCAAGCAATTCGCGTCTTTGTAGAGCCGCGTTTGGCCAATTTGTTTACAGCGTGGCGTACCCTTTTTCCGCGTTTTCCCGTTGCCGCGGCGGAGGCGCCATGCTTTTTGAGCCAAATCTTCCCATCAGCTCCTGCATTTTTCAACAAGCCATAAGAAAGCGCCCATAAAATCCATCCGCTCGGGGTGTGTTTGAAGGCCTAGAATGCATCCGTTTTCATGCTCAATGGCCTCCACGACGCCTTCAGGCGACCAAGCAGTGGCAATAAGCCCTTTTCCGGTTTCTCTGACCGCCTGATGGTGCGTGCTCCAAACCTCGGCAGTTTCGCCAAACAGGCTTCGCGCGAGCGTACCTTCCGCGGTTTTGATCGCATGCATCCCCTTGGACCCGATTTGGTGCTCTTCTTGAAAGCCCGCCTCGTGAATGTCGCGGTGCAGCGTACCTTGAAGCGCCACGTTGATGAGCTGATGCCCGCGGCAAATCCCAAGAATGGGCAGGTTTCTTTGGAACGCTGCCGCAAAAAGCTTCATTTCAAACGCGTCCCGCGCAGGAGAAATACCGTCCACCACGCTTGAGTTTTCATAGCCACCCAAGCTCCCGTCCACATCCCCGCCGCCTGATAGCACAAGCCCATCCAAAATGGAAAACGATTCGAACCCAAAGGGAAGGATCAAGGCTTCGCCGCCCGCGCGCTGTACAAAGGTGCAGTAGGTTTCGTAAAGCTTAAAATACCTGTCGTCCGAAAACGAGGGGCTGATTCCGATGAGTGGGCGTTTCATTCAGTGCATTCCTCCGGCAAGTTTTTTTAAGGTTTCCTTTTTGTTGTCTTTGGGATAGCGTACGCAGTGTTCGTAGAGCTTTTGCTTGATTTGCCCCACGCGTGGGGAGGGGGGAAGGTTCAGCCATTCCATGATCTCTTTTCCGGTGCAAGCAAGGTCGTCATAACTTTGCGGCACCTTGTCGCGCTCCATGCGAGAAAGGATACCCTTCCATTTTTCGGCAGTCTTGATCGGTCCGGAAAGTACGCCCGAGCCATGGACATCCGCCTCTCGCAGCGATATGAGCTTATACGCGTTTTCTCTGCCGATTTCGGAGAATTTCAACCTGAGCTTAAACTCCCGCGCGTCGCCGTTGAGATCATACATATGGTTCTTTACGAGCGTACACACCTCGTCGACAACGGCATTTGGGAAGCGGAGCCTTGTCAAAATTTCCCGGGAAATTATTTCGCTCCCAAGCTCATGCGCGTGCATGTTGCCCTGCTTTCGCCATGCTTCGGGCTTTCCTGTATCGTGTAAAAGGCCTGCAAGCCGAAGCGTGAGGGATGCGGGCGCGCATGCGCACGCGTGAAAGCTGTGATCGAGCACGTCGTAGCGGTGATGCGAGGTTTTTTGTTCCATACCGCGCGCGGCCATAAGCTCCGGCAGGATCACCGCAAGCGCGCCGATCTCTTCAAGCGTTTGAAGGGCGCGAAGAACGGGGCTTTTGCTTGCTGCCGCGTCGTTTATGGGGTCATACCGGTAAGTACCGTAACGCTCGTCGCACAGAAGGATTTTTTTAAGTTCGTCGCGCACGCGCTCGGGCGAAATGTCCTTTAAGCCCGCCGCGTTTTCCTTGGCTGCACGAAACGTGTTTTCCTCAATGGAAAACCCAAGCTCCCCGGCAAAGCGCACCATGCGCAAAATTCGAAGACCGTCGTCACGAAGGATCACCGAAGCGTCGGCACTCGTGGCGCGGATCACACGTTTTTCTAAATCCGCAAGCCCTCCTGTAGGGTCGATGAGCACCTGCTCGGAAATATCGTAGTAAAGCGCGTTTACGGTAAAATCCCGACGGAACGCATCCTCCTGCGGTGTTTTTGAAAACATCACCGCTTCCGGCTTATGCGCGCCGCCCTCTCCGTACCGGTCGGCACGAAAGGTGGTATGCTCAAAGCTTTCGCCGTCCACATGAAGCTCGAGCGTACCGTAGGCAAGCCCTTTTGGGATTTGTGCAATCCCTTCGCGCGCGCAAAACTCCATCAGACGCTGTGGCTCCATAGCGCTGCAAATGTCCGTATCGCTCACGGGGTAGTGAAGAAGCGGGTTTCGCACCATGCCGCCCACCGCGTAAAGCCGAAAGCCCTCTTTTAAAAAGAGGGCAGCAAGTCGTTTTAAAGCTTCTGTTATGGGAACATTCGGCATGATTTTCGGTGTTCCTTTTCTTGATCAAGAAAAGAGCCAAGCCAACTTTTTTACGGGGGTTCCTGGCAAGTTCGCTGCGTCGAAATGCTTATGGAAAGTCCTTGCAGACGGC
>DLFZ01000052.1:2675-4021 GCA_002482435.1 Christensenella sp. UBA7707 | reverse complement strand
GAGCGGATATGGTATAATTTGCGCATGTGCGTTTGCCCGCAAGCCAAAAATCGCACGCGCATAAAATAAGCGTATCCTAAGCCGCTTGCGGCTAGGATACCATAGAAACGGAGCGGATATGATAGAATTTGCACAAGTGCGTTTGGCGCAGAGCAAAAATCGCACGCGCATAAAATAAGCGTATCCTAAGCCGCTTGCGGCTAGGATACCATAGAAGCGGAGCGGATATGGTATAATTTGCGNNGCGCATGTGCGTTTGCCCGCAGGCCAAAAATCGCACGCGCACAAAATAAGCGTATCCTATGCCGCTTGCGGCTTGGATACCATAGAAACGGAGCGGATATGATAGAATTTGCACAAGTGCGTTTGGCGCAGAGCAAAATCGCGCGCATAAAATAAGTGGCGACTTGGCCGCCTTGTCTGCAGCACATCTCATAAATTCGGCATGCGGCGGCTTTTTGAAAGCAGACGGGCGGCACTTTCGCCGCCCGTCTGCTTGAAACATAAAGTATTTTTGCTTAAAAGCTTTTCAATCACTCCGGCGTTTTTTGGAACAGCACGTAGGCGTTAGGATCCACAGCCTTCTCGTCTACATAAAGCTCAAAGTGCAGATGGCTCTGGTCGGCACATTCGCTCACAGCGGTATCGCCAACATAGCCGATCGTCGCGCCCGCGTTTAGCTTTTGCCCCTCTTTTACAGGTGGCTCCTCTTTGAGGTTTGCGTATACGCTTACCATGTTGTTCGCGTGCTTGAGCGTTATGGTAATGCCAAGCTGATCGTCTTTTTCAACACGTTCCACAGTACCCGCAAACACGGCGTGCACCTCACTGCCAAGCGGGCTGGCAATGTCTACGCCGCTGTGCGTCATCCATTGCTCAAGCGTGCGGGAAAAAATCAACTCGTTTACCGCAAAGCCCCAGATAATATCCCCCTGCACGGGCGCCGCCGCCTTTGTTTTCGGCGTAGCCGTGGGTTTTGCTGTCGCCGCAGGCGTAAAGTCCGGCATGAGCGTAGGCGTAGGCAAAACGGTGGGAATGGGGGTGGTAACCGCTTCAAGGTGCTCGTCCTCACTGCCCGAAACAGCGGAAATATCTTCCGTAGGCTGCGGCTGCGCCTGAAGCTGCGGCACAAACACGAATGCCGCCGCAAGGCCGACTGCCGCAACGCACGCCATCAGCACCAGATAAATTCCTTTTTCCTTCAAAAATGCGGTTATCTTTTCCTTGTTTTTCTTCATTTGTCATCACCTCGCACATATTCTTGCCGCAAAACGGCTTTTTCAATCTTTTTTCACAGCCAGTTCTCTTCGTGCCGTGCAAACTGTGTTATAATACCTTAAAAGCTT
>DLFZ01000052.1:0-2635 GCA_002482435.1 Christensenella sp. UBA7707 | reverse complement strand
ACAGGGAGAACCCTTTTTATGAAAAAATGCTCCATTGGCGGCCAGGCCGTAATGGAAGGCGTGATGATGAAATCCCCTTCCGGCCTTGCGATGGCGGTGCGAAAGCCCGACGGTACCATCGCCAGCGAATACATGCCCGGCGGCTCCAAGGCTAAAAAAGGCACGTTTTACGGCTTCCCCTTCGTGCGCGGGGTGGTTGTTTTCATCGAATCCCTCTCCACGGGCATGAGCACACTTTCCCGCTCGGCCGAGCTTGCCGGTGAAAACTACAACGAGGAACCTTCAAAATTTGAAAAGTGGCTTGCGAAAAAGCTTGGCAAGGACGTGGAAAAGGTCGTCATGGGCCTCGCGGTTGTGCTTGCGATCGCGCTTTCCGTGGGCTTGTTCTTTATTTTGCCTACGCTTTTAAGCTCGCTCGTCTTCCGCCTTATCCCCGACGCCGCGCCCGTTTGGAAAAGCCTTTTAGAGGGCGTGGTGCGCCTTGCCATCTTCATCGGCTACATCCTTTTTTGCGCAAGCGTCAAGGAAGTGCGTCGCGTTTTCATGTACCACGGTGCGGAGCACAAAACCATTGCCTGCTACGAGGCCGAGCAGGAGCTTACGGTCGAAAACGCCATGAAGCACTCCCGCTTGCACCCGCGCTGCGGCACCAACTATTTGTTCTTGGTCATGGCGGTTTCCATTTTGTTTTTCGCCGTGATCGGCTGGGGTGACAATTTTCTTATGAGGGTTTTAAGCCGACTCGTTTTCCTGCCGGTTGTGGCAGGCATCTCCTACGAGCTTTTGCGCGTAGCCGCCAAGTACGACAACTTCATCACCAAGGCCATCCGTGCGCCGGGCATGTGGCTGCAATACATCACCACCAAGGAACCCGAACCGCACATGATCGAAGTGGCCATTGCCTCCTTCAACCTCGCCATGAGCCATGAGCCGCAGGAAGGCGAGTCCTGCACCGCCGCATGACGGGCAATCCTCAAAAAACAGTAGGCGAAGCGCTTGCCGCCGCGCGACAGGCGCTTGTTCCAGTTTCACAGGAGGATGCCGCGCAGCAGGCGCGGCTTTTTCTATGCCACGCGCTCGATGTTTCGCAAAGCGGGCTTGTCGCCCTTTCTGCCTGCCCCATGCCCGAGGCTGCTCAAAAAACACTGGATGAGCTTGTAACGCGCAGGCTTACGGGTGAACCGCTCCAGTATATCCTCGGTGAATGGGAGTTTATGGGGCTTCCCTTTTCCACGCAAAAAGGCGCGCTCATCCCGCGTCAGGATACGGAAACCCTCGCCGAGCACGCGCTTTCGCTCATCAAAGAACGCGGCTACAAAACCGTGCTCGATTTATGTTGCGGAACGGGTTGCATCGGCATAAGCTTAAGTAAGCTTTCCGGCATATCCGCAACGCTTGCGGACATCAGCGCCGAGTGCCTTTCGCTTGCGCAAAAAAACGCTGCGCGAAACGGCGTTTCCGCCTCGTTTTTACAGGGCGACCTTTTTGATGCACTCAATGGCCTTTCTTTTGATTTAATCGTCTGCAACCCGCCTTACATCCCCACAGGCGATCTTGCGTCGCTGCAAAAAGAAGTGCTTTTCGAGCCGCGCCTTGCGCTCGACGGCGGCGAAGACGGGCTTTGCTTCTACCGGCGCATCGCGGAGAGGTACAAAGCGTACCTCAACACGGGTGGTACGCTTCTTCTGGAGGTCGGCATTTTTCAGGCGGAGGATGTGAAGGCGCTGTTTGAAAACGCATATGTGCTTAAGGACCTTTGCGGCGTGGAGCGCGTTGTGGCCGTACAGATATAAAAATCACAGAACGCTTGCCATTGCGCGCGCGTGAAGCTTATAATAGGGAGCGCGTGAATTCTTAAGACTGGTCTTATGGCCGTTTTAGGAGGTTTCAAAAACCTGCCAGCGCAGCTTCCGTGGCCTGTTTTAGGTCATTTCTTTGAACCATACAAGAGGTGTAATATGCTTGAACGGCTCAAATCCATCAAGGCGCGTTACGATGATTTGACACTATTTTTAAGCTCCCCCGACGCAATGAGCGATCAGGCGCGCTGGCGCGAGCTTATAAAAGAACATGCGTCGCTCGAGGAGATCGTCGCCGCGTACGACGCGTACATGGCTGCGCAAGCGGAGCTTGATGGCTGTAAAACCATGCTGCATGACGCAGACGCGGGAATGAAGGAGCTCATCTGCGCGGAGATCGGGGAACTGACCGCGAAAATGGAGGAGCTTACCGACAGCCTTAAGCTGCTCCTTCTGCCGAAAGATAAAAACGATGACAAAAACGTAATCATCGAGATCCGCGCGGGCACGGGCGGCGAGGAGGCCGCGCTTTTCGGCGCCGACCTTTTGCGCATGTACCAGCGCTACGCGGAGCGCCACGGCTTTAAATACGAGTTTTTGAGCGAAAGCCTTGCGGAAATGGGCGGGCTGAAGGAAGCGATCCTTTCCGTTTCCGGCAAAGGCGCGTATTCGCGCATGAAGTTTGAAAGCGGCGTACACCGCGTACAGCGCGTGCCGGAAACCGAGTCGCAGGGACGCATTCACACGAGCGCCGCGACCGTGGCCGTGATGCCCGAGGCGGAAGACGTGGAGGTCGACATCGACCCGAAGGACCTTCAAATCGACACGTACCGAAG
>DLFZ01000007.1 GCA_002482435.1 Christensenella sp. UBA7707 | reverse complement strand
GTAATTCTTGCGGTCCAGCTTGGAATACGGCGCGATGGCGCAGTTTGTGGCTAGCCCCGCGCGTATGGCGTATTCGACCGTCGTACGGTTAAGCACGGGAAGTGCGCCCGGCATGCCCGTACAAACGGGGCATATCTGCGTGTTAGGCGGTGCGCCAAAGGCGGTAGAACAGGAGCAGAAAATCTTCGATTGGGTTTTCAGCTCCACGTGAATTTCAAGGCCGATCACGGTTTCGTACATCATGCTTCACCTCCGAAAGCGGGNNNAGGTAGGCGCCGTAAGCTCGCTCAAACGATGCGCCGAGCGCGAGAAGCGTACTTTCGTCAAACGCTTTTCCGATGAGTTGCATCCCAACGGGAAGCCCCTCTGTTTCGCCGCAAGGCATGGATAGCGCAGGAAGGCCCGCGATGTTCACGGGAACGGTGCAGATATCGCCGAGGTACATGGCAAGCGGGTCACCTGCTTTTTCGCCGAAGGAGTACGCTGTGGTAGGGGTAGTGGGGGTGAGCACCGCGTCAAAGCGGCAAAACACTTCATCAAACGCTTCCGAAAGAAGTGTGCGCACCTGAAGCGCTTTTTTGTAATAGGCGTCGTAATAGCCCGCGCTGAGCGCAAATGTGCCAAGAAGAATGCGCCGCTTCACCTCCACACCAAAACCTTCGCTACGGGAACGGAGGTAAAGCGCTTCAAGCGTTTCGCAGTTTTTTGCGCGGTGGCCATAACGCACGCCGTCAAACCGTCCGAGGTTTGAACTTGCCTCGGCGCTTGAAATGATGTAATAGGCGGGCAGTGCGTGAGAAAGCGACGGCATGGAAACCTCTTCCACCTTCGCACCGAGCGATTCAAAGCGTTTTGCCGCCAGAAGTACTGCCTCTTTTACGCCCGCGTCGATGCCCGCGCCGAAGAATTCGTGCGGCAAAGCAAGGCGCAGCCCTGAAACCTCCCGCTCAAGCGCGCGCTGAAACCCTGTTGTTAGGTTCGGCACGGAGGTAGAGTCGTGTTCGTCGTGGGCGCAGATGGCGTCGAGTACAATGGCGCAATCCTCCACGGTCTTTGTAAAAGGGCCGATTTGATCGAGCGAGGAGGCAAACGCCACAAGCCCGTAGCGCGAAACGCGCCCATAGGTGGGCTTCATGCCCACGATGCCGCAAAATGCCGCGGGTTGGCGAATGGAACCCCCTGTGTCGGAACCCAAAGCATAGGCGGCCTCGTCGGCCGCCACGGAGGCGGCGGAACCGCCCGAGCTGCCGCCGGGTACGCGCTTTAAATCGTGCGGGTTTTTGGTGGTTTGAAATGCGGAGTTCTCGGTGCTCGAACCCATGGCAAATTCGTCCATGTTGGTCTTGCCTAGAAACACGGCGCCCGCGTTTGAAAGCGCTTTTACTGCGGTCGCTTCGTAGGGCGCGCGGAAATGCTCGAGCATTTTGGAGGCACAGGAGGTATGTCCAAAGGTTGTGCAAAGGTTATCCTTGAGCGCGGCTGGGATTCCCGCAAGAAGCGGCAAGTCCTCGCCCGAAGCGCGCCGCATATCGATCCTCGCGGCCGCGTCAAGCGCCAAGTCCGCAAAAACCGAAAGATATGCCCCGATTTGCGGCTCAACGTTTTCTATGCGCGAAAGGTATGCCGCTGCGGCCTCCACGGCGCTCAGTTCGCGCGCGGCAAGGCGAGTTCCAAGTTCTTTTGCGCTCATGCGCGTGATGTCTTTCATAAGCTTTCCTCCCGTTCGATGGCGGCGGGAACACGGATGTAGTCCCCGTAAAGCTCAGGCACGTTTTTAAGAAGCGGCGCTTGTTCAAAAAAGCTTGCTTCGTCGGTTCGCAAAACGTTTTGAAGCGGGGCGATGTGCGCAGTGGGGGCGATGCCTGCGGTGTCGAGCCCATTGAGCTGTGAAGCAAAGCCGAGGATTGCGCCAAGCTCTTTTTGAAGTGAGCCGCATTCACCTTCATTAAGCGAAAGCGACGCGAGCTGCGCCACGCGCGCAATGTCGAAAGCGGCGGGGGGCGAGGGCTTTGACGAGGCCTTAACGGCGGGCACGCCTTCTCCTAAGGTGGAGATGTGAAGTTCCTTAAGCTGTGCATCCTCCACGGGATCGGGCGCGTTGGTCAAAAGGCATTTCGCGTCCTTTGTTTTTGGGAAGGCGGTTACGTCGCGCAGGGAATCTGCGCCGCTTAGTAGCATCACAAATCGGTCAAGCCCAAAGGCAAAGCCGCCATGCGGCGGGGTGCCGTAGCGAAACGCGCGGATGAAAAAACCGAAGCGCCGTTCAACTTCCTCATCGCTAAACCCAAGCGCTTGAAACATGGCCTGCTGCACGTCGCTTGAATGAATGCGCACGCTGCCACTGCCAAGCTCCACACCGTTGAGCACCACGTCGTAGGCCTGCGCGCGCACGCGGGCGGGGTCGCTGAGCAAATACGGAAAATCCTCCTCATTCGGCATGGTAAACGGGTGATGGGTGGCGACAAAGCGCTTTTCCTGTTCGCTGTATTCAAACTGCGGAAAGTCCACCACGAAAAGAAACGCAAAAGCGGTCTTGTCGCGAAGCTCAAGCATATCGGCAATTTCGAGGCGGAGCGTGCCGAGCGTGCGCCGCACGGTGGCAAGCTTATCCGCGCAAAAAAGGATGAGGTCGCCGTTTTCAGCCCCGGTACGGGAAAGGATATCCTTCCACGCTTCTTGCGTGAAATACTTTTGGAGAATGGAGTTTACGCTGCCATCCTCGCGTAGCATGATCCATGCCATGCCCTTTGCGCCGCATTGGAGTGCGCGCTTGGTAAGTAGCTCGATTTCCGTTTTCGTGAAGCGCGCGCCGCCCTTCACCGTGAGCGCGCGCACGAAGCCACTCTTTTGCACAACGCTTTGGAACACCGAGAACCCGCTTTTAGCGGCAATGTCCGTTACATCGAGAATGGGCATTGCAAAGCGGAGATCAGGCTTGTCGCTGCCGTAAAGATCCATGGCCTGCTGCCATGTAAGGCGCAGAAACGGCTTTTCAAGCTCGATGCCCATCACGGTTTTCATCAGGCTTTTGAAAAGCGTTTCAAGGTGAACGAGAATATCTTCCTGCGTTACGAAGGAAAGCTCCATGTCGAGCTGGGTGAATTCCGGCTGACGGTCGGCTCTTAAGTCTTCATCGCGGAAACAGCGGGCCACCTGATAATAACGGTCGAGCCCGCCTACCATCAAAAGCTGCTTGAAGATTTGCGGGCTTTGCGGGAGAGCGTAAAACTCGCCCGCGTGTACGCGGCTTGGCACAAGGTAATCGCGTGCGCCCTCCGGCGTGCTTTTGGTGAGGATGGGGGTTTCCACATCCACAAACCCTTGTGCATCAAGGTAGTCGCGCGCAGCTTTTACCACCTTGTGGCGAAACCGCAGCGCCTGCTGCATCTGCGTGCGGCGCAAATCGAGGAAGCGGTATTCCATGCGAAG
>DLFZ01000091.1:5925-7776 GCA_002482435.1 Christensenella sp. UBA7707 | reverse complement strand
AGGAAAATCAAAAACGAAAGAATTTTGTCGTACGCGCGCCGCTCGGGAGCGGGAAGGCGAGGATAATCCTTTACGTCCGGCGAAAGGTTGACCTCCTCGGGGATCCAAAAGTTGTTCATCGCCTGGCGGTACCAGTCGTGCGACCAGCCGTATTTGAGGTTGTTGAAATCGTTGAGGTTGGTTGTATCGCCCGCGATCATGCGCCGCTCGTTGAGATCGATGCTGCCGTTTGGGTTGAACAGTGGCTTTTGCTTAAGTACATCCATCGTCTGCGCTCTCCTTGCTTATGATTTAAGACGAGCAGGCGGCACAGTCCTCCACCTCGAGGCTCTTGCTACGCACATAGTAAACGGTTTTTACGCCCTGCTCAAAGGCCAAAATGTAAAGCCCAAGCACCTTTCTGAAGGTGTAATCGTTGGTGATGTAAAAGTTCATGCTCTGCGCCTGGTCGATGTGCCGCTGGCGCACGCCCGCCGCGCGGATGGACCACGTTTGGTCGATCAAATGCGCGCTCTTATAGTACCAGAAGGTATCGGGTGCAAGGTCGGGCGCTACGCGCGGAATGAGGCCGTTTTTCTTTTCTTCAAGGAAGTAGCGGTTCATCACCGGGTCAATGCCCGCCGTGGTTCCGGCGATGATGCTGGTGCTGCTCGTTGGCGCAATGGCGAGAAGCCAGCCGTTTCGCATGCCCTGTACGACGACCTTTTTTTGAAGCGCCTGCCAGCGCTCGCTATGGTAGCCGCGCT
Organism: Christensenella sp. UBA7707; assembly: GCA_002482435.1. Lineage (GTDB taxonomy): Bacteria > Bacillota > Clostridia > Christensenellales > CAG-138 > UBA7707. Next base: position 7,030 of record DLFZ01000091.1, on the reverse strand, counting down.
TGTGAAAGTATGCGCCGGTTTGCCAGTCGCTGCCCTCAAACAGCTCGTAAGCGCCCTTGTCGGCGGCCACGTCCGCGCTTGCGGAAATGGCGGCGTAGTTGATGCGCTCAAACACCGTATCCACAAAGCGCAAATGCTCCTCGCTTTCCCATGCGATATGGTTTTTCGCGAGCATGTGGTGGTAGCCGCTTACGCCAAGGCCGATGGGGCGGTAGCGGAGGTTGTTCACCTTGGCGTACGGCACGGGGAAGAAGTTGAGGTCAATCACGTTGTCGAGCGCGCGCACGAGGTGGCTCGTGAGCGTTTCAAGCTCGCCGCTTTCAAGGTCGATCTGCCCAAGCGACAGGCTTGCGAGGTTGCACACAACAAAATCGCCGGGCTTGGTGGTGGTTACGATCACCGTTTCGCCGTCTTGGGAAACGATCTCCTGATTCACCTCGGAAATGCCGCTCATGTTCTGCGCGATCTCCGTACAAAGGTTGCTGCAATAGATCATGCCTTTGTGTGCGTTGGGGTTCATGCGGTTCACCGCGTCGCGGTTGAACACAAACGGCGTTCCGGTTTCTACCGCGCTTTTGAGGATTAGGCGCACAAGCTCCTTGATGGGGATTACGCGCTTTTCGATGCGCGCGTCCGCCACGCAGTCGCGGTAGCGCTCCTCCCATTCTTCCCCCCAGAAATCCTCAAGGCAATAGCCTTTGACGGCGTAAATATCGTGCGGGCACATCAAATACCAATTGCCGTCGATGTTGTCGCGCACGGTTTTCCAAAACAGGTCGGGGTAGCATACGGCGGGAAAAACGTCGTGTGCCTTCATGCGGTCGTCGCCGTTGTTGGTGCGAATCTGTAAAAACTCCGGCAAATCCTTATGCCAAACGTCGAGGTACACGGCCACCGCACCTTGGCGCATGCCAAGCTGATCGACTGCCACCGCGGTGTCGTTTGCGAGGCGTATCCAGCGAATTACACCGCCTGCTGCGCCCTCAAAGCCGCGTATGCTGCCGCCTTTCGCGCGCACCTTGCCGAAGTAAAGCCCCATGCCGCCGCCGTATTTGCTCACCTGCGCAAAGTTGTCGATGCTGCGGTAAATGCCCGTAAGGCTATC
>DLFZ01000091.1:1834-5843 GCA_002482435.1 Christensenella sp. UBA7707 | reverse complement strand
TAAAAGCGCTTTACCCATGTGAGACGGTCTTTTTTCTCGGGCATGGCAAGGTGCAGCGCAATGCCAAGGTACATTTCCTGCGGCGTTTCGAGCGGCTGCCCCTTGTGGCTGCGGATCACATAGCGCCTTAGCAAAAGCTCAAGGCCGGAATAGGTGAGCTTCTCGTCGTTTTTCGCATCGAGAAATGCCTCGCACGCGTCGAGTTCCTCTTTGGTGTACTGTGCAAGGATATAGTCCCCGTAAAGCCCCCGCTCGGCAAGGTAACGCACCTTTTCATAAAAACCGTTTAGCTTGAGCTCCTCAAGCGAATGTTTGAGCTGTTGCTGAAAATCGTACATCAAAAGCCGCGCGGCGATGAATTCCCAATGCGGTGCTTCCTGCGTGGTCAGCTCCGCCGCTGCGCGCGTAAGCGCGGCACGCTTGGCGCTTTCGTTCATATCGGGTTTTAAAAACGAGCGGAATTTATCGTCGAGCCTTGAAAGCTCGTACATCTCCTGCGGATAGTCCTTTTGCACCTTGCTCAAAATCGCATCGAGCGCGTCCCTTTCTACAAGTAGCGCGGAGATGCTTTTGCGTTGTATGCGCTTTCTGGTGCGCTCGCTGCGGTAGAGGATGTAGCTTTTGCTCTGTGCAAAGTACCCTTGCTGCATGAGCGTTTCTTCCACAAGATCCTGAATCTGCTCCACCTGTACGGGCGGGGATAGAAGCGCCATGTGCGTCTCCACCGCGGCTGTTACCGCCTCAAGCGCCGCTTCCGTTACTTCCGTATGCGTGCTGACAAACGCCTTTTTCACGGCGTTTGTAATTTTTCTGCGGTCGTAGGCTTCCGCCTGCCCGCTTCGTTTGATGATGTCTATCATTTTGCTTAATCCGCACCCCTTGCTTTGACTTGTGTAAGGAAAAACCGCCCGCGCGAAGCGGCGGGTAACGTTCGGTTGCTATGCGGTGGTTTTGCCCGCAAAACGCAACAGGTAGTATGGTAAGCTTATACTAACACAACATATTGCAAAAAACAATGATACAAACTACTAAAGTTTGACAAGAGCCTTTTCGCGTTTCAGGCACCAAAAATGAACAGGGCGGACATACGCACCATCGGCGCGTATGCCCGCTCCTATTTCTTTTTTTGTTATTTTGTAATGACAGGCGTAATGCCTTTCATTAACGGATGTCATCGTGGGGATTTCCGCCCTTTTCATTGGCGCGCTTGTCGTTGATGATATCCATATGGTGCGCGTCGATGAGCGTTACGCCGTTATCCCTTGCCCATGTAACGCAGCCTCTGAGCGCGGCGTTAAGAAAAATGCGGGGAACCTTTACGAGCTTTGCACAGGCGTCGTCGGTGAACTTGATCTTATCGTCGATGCGGTCGGCGGCGTAGCGGACAGATTGCAGGCTCCCTTGGCGCACCGGCAAAAGCTCCGTTTTCGGCCTAACAAAGCGCGTGTACCAGAAGTTTTTCGAATCGCGGTAGCCGTAGTCCACCGGCACGCGCGGGAAAGCCTTGGCTGTTACGCCGTTGATGATGGCGTTGCGGTACTTGGGCTTCATCAAAATTTTATCGACACGCAGGATGAAATGCGCCCCGAATTCCGAAGTGATGCCGTTAAAATCGTGATACGGCGGGGGATAGCCCTCCAAAAGCCCGGGTGCGTCGTTTTGCGCGCCGTCGAGCTCTTTTACCCAGGTGCATTCCATCACTTGAAAGGATTCCGCCACCACCTTGGGATAGCTGTTTTTCGGGTCGGCTGCGGCCATGAGCCCATCTTCAAGCGTATAGATGCAGCCCTTCATTTTTTCCTCGGTCGTGTCGCCGGGGAAGCCGAGGCGAACCGCTTCCTTAAAATACTTTTTGTCATCGGGGATGAAGTTAAGGCTGCATTTGCCGTTGCGCAACAGGTTTTGCGCGGTATTGGAGGAGTTGCGGCAGCAAAGAAGCATAGCGTAAAAGTCTTTTCCCGCCACATAATAGGGCTGTACAAGGGAATAAGGGCCAAGGTTGGTTTGGCCGTTTTCCGCAAGCGTACCCACCATAATGGTTGGCATGGGAAAAAAGGCCGAGGTCTGGTAGAAGTTGTCTACAATACGCAGGTCTTCAAAGCTGCTCATGAGGGTTCCTCCTTCAGATTTATGAAAATAGGCGGCTTACCGCCGTGCTCAATGCGTTAGGGCTCAAGTCCGCGTGCGTCGCGCAGGCCAAAACGGTTTCCGCAAGAAGCGGGCAAAGCGCAGCGTCCTCTTCCCGCCCGTGGCGGGTGATAAGCTCTTCAAGAAGCGCCGAAAGCTGGCCGCGAAGCATCAAATGGCGCTCGCCAAAGCTTGCGGGGGCGGAGCCATATTGCGACCAAGCCGGTGCGTATAGCTTTGAGAAGGTTTCGATTGTATTATACATGGCAACGATGCCTTCCAAGATGCCCGCCGAGCGCGCGAAGCTTTCTCGCAAGCCCGCCATGGCGCTGCGCCAGTCCTCCGCCATAACAGCGGCCACAAGCGCCTCCTTGCCGGGAAAATAGTTGTATATGGTGCCCACCGCAACGCCGCATTGGCCTGCTACCTCGCGTATGGCAAGGTTTGCATAGCCTTTTTCAAACAGCTGTTTTTTGGCGGCGGCAAGAATGCTGCGTTCCGCTTCGGGGATCAACTTGGGCATGGCGACCTCATGCTTTTTGTGAACTTGTTCATAAAAAGCATACAGCAAAGTTAAGAAAACGTCAATACAATCGTTGCCGCCGGAAACGGCGGCGTGAACGGAAAAACCGAAACCCAAGCAATTACGCTCGTATTCCAGTTTTGATATGTCTGCCTTACATTGTTGCGGCTTTTTATATGCGCGGCCGGTTTAAAAACGCTCGTTTTTTTGTGCTTTTTTGCACAGCGCCAGCGCCGCACAAGCAATGCATACCGCCAAGGCAGGCAGCCACAGTGCCGCTGTGAGCGCATCGCCGGTTTGCGGCACCCCGATCTTTGTGATGACGATATCGACATAGGCCGATTGTGAGCCAACGGTATAGGTCACGCGTACGGTTCCGGCTTTGAGCGCCTCAAAGCTGTTGCCGTCTTGGGAGAGCAAGCTTTTGTCATAGCTCCATGTGCCGCCGCTGATGTTGGACAAAAGGGCAATGCGCCCGCCAAGGTATATCCTGCCATCGGCGGGGGATGCCGTAATCTGCAATATAGGTGTTGCGACTGGTACGGGCGCAGCTGTGGCCGACGGTGTAACGGTTGGCATCGGCGTTGGCGCAGCGGTCGGTTCCGCCTCCGCCTCCCATGCGGCGTACAGCGTTGTATCGTCCGTTACGGTATCGGTAGAAAAATCCCATAGGGAGGTAAGCGCGCTGTCCTCATACCAGCCGGAGAAGGTGTAGCCGCTTTGGGTCGGCTCGGCAGGCGCTGTGAGGGTATTGCCGGGATCAACAACAACGTCGCTCACGGCCGAGCCGCCGTTGCTCTCAAAACTTACCGTATACAAAGGATGAAACGGGATGCTGTTGTTGTTGGCATAGGTTTGCACCGTGGAGCCCACAAAACCGTAAATACCGTCGTCGTCTATGGCGGTATCGGTAAACACATCGCCTCCGAGCAAGGACGTTTTTCCTAAAAACATCGCTTTTGTAAGGCCGGGGCAATGGCGGAACGCGCAATATCCGACAAGCACGATGCTTTCAGGCAGGGTGATGCGTGTAATGCCGGAAAACGCAAAGGAATACTCCCCGATGATTTGAAGATTTTCTGGCAGTGTGACCTGTGTAAGGTTTTGGCAGCCGAGGAACGCCTGCTGCGAAATGGTTGCTACGCTCTCCGGCACGGTAAATGCGCCGGATCTGCCGGCAGGGAAAACAATGAGGGTTTGTAAATCGATATCGTACAAAACACCATCCACGCTTTTGTATTGCGTGTTGGCTGGACCCACCTCGATCTCTGTCATATTGGGGCATGCTGTAAACGCCAGCAGTCCAATGGAAACAACGTTCGCAGGAATGGCGATGGAAGATAGCCCGCAAGCGGTGAA
>DLFZ01000091.1:0-1795 GCA_002482435.1 Christensenella sp. UBA7707 | reverse complement strand
GGTTGCTTGGCAGCGTGGCCGTGGTTAGGCCGGTACAGGAGAAGAACGCCGTCGGGCCGATACTAGTGACCGTATCGGGTATTGTGATGGAAGTCAACTTGGTGCAGCCGGCAAAGGCCTCCTGGCCGATGCTTATCAAGCTGCTATTTGCGCTCGACGGCAGCGTTACGGTTTGCAGGCTCGTACAGCCCCGAAATGCGTTGTCTCCAATTCGAGTCACGCTGTCAGGAATGGCAATGCTCGTCAGCCCCGTGCAGCCGTCAAAAGCATAAGCGCCGATTATTTTCAGCGCGGAAGGAAGCGTGATGGAGAGAAGGTTTGTAGAGCTTTGGAAAGCCCCGTAGGCAATTTGCGTAACTACCTTTCCCCCCAGGGTGTCCGGCAGCAAATAAGCGCCGTTAAGCGGCGCGGCTGGATGGGTTACCTCCACGGTGCCGTCCGACAGTTCCGTATAGTTCCAAATGCCGTCTGTGCCGGTATCGCCTACGGCGGCAAGGGCGGTAGAGGGCGAAACAGAGAAAATCAGGGTAAGGGAAACCAGTGCTGCCAGCAAAAAGGCTGCAGCTCGCATACGCTTTTTCATTTTACCTCACAAATTGTTTTATTGGGGTTTGATAGTTTAAGGTTACTGTCGTTTTGAACACGCCGTTTTGCGCGACGAAGGAGAATGCTCCTCCATATTTTTCCGCGATGGCAGCAATGCTTCTTGTGCCAACGCCGTGCTCCATGCCGCTTGCAATGGGGAACTCCCCGTCAAACTGCACTTCGCCCGCATAGGGGTTGCTGACACGGATGTACAGCTGGCCGCTGTGCTCGCGGCAATCCACCGTAATCCTGCGCCCAAGCGGGCTTTCCAGCTTGCCGCAGGCGTTGATGGCATTGTCCAGCGCATTGGCAAACACAAGCCCCAACTCCATGCTGTCGATGGAAAGGTTTTCGGGAATGCTGGCTTCACATTCCACCGCAATCCCTTCGCTTTTTGCCCGTCGGATCAATGAAGACAGCACGGCGTTTACGCCGTAGTTTTCACAGTACCGCTCCACAATGCCGTCAGTTAAGGAGCTGTCGAGCCTGCCGATGTATTTCTTTGCCTCGGCAATGTTTCCGTCGCCAAGAAATGCGTTGATGGCGCTCAAATGGTGGCGCATGTCATGGCGGAAGATGCGCACGGAATCGTAATTTTCCCGTATGGCATCGTACTGCCTTTGGTACATTTCAGCCTGTATGGCAATTTCCTTGCGGTCGTTTTTGAGCTGGTAATACTCCGAGATCTTGCGAAAGTTTTGATAGGCGATCGCATAGAAAACGGCCATCAGAGCAAACGCAAGGAAAACCACGGGGATGATCTCCGGCCGGTTCTGCATGGGCGTGGGGTAGTATTGCAGCAAATAGATGAACGCGATGAGAAGCGCAGGTACCAAGCAAAAAAGCGTCCATCCCGATTGCAGCGTGTCGGTCATTTTCAAATAGGGCTTGCGGAATACCTTGATGATGAAAACCGAAATCAGCGCCGCGCATGCGAATTCCGTGAGCAGCCGCAAGGGCACACTGCCGTAAAAGAGAATGGGCAGAGTGCCTACAAAGCTGGTCAGCGTGCCGCAGATGGTCACGGTCAGCAGGGAAAACAACACCTTTGGGACCGATGCGGCGGACACGAAGCAAAAGAAAACGAAAGCGGGCAATGTGGCGGACACGGGGAAAACCTCACTCAAAAAATCCGTCCCCTTTAGAAGGTAGATGGCATAGTTGAGCGCCAAAAGCCCCGCGTGAAACGCCACGGTCAACAGGAGCGATT
>DLFZ01000103.1:5847-6856 GCA_002482435.1 Christensenella sp. UBA7707 | reverse complement strand
CGCCCTTCGAATCCCTTCAATTAAGCCAAAGCCAAAGGCACCCTTTAAAGGGTACCTTTGGCTTTGTTTATCATTGACAGAATAGATATTTGATAGATAGCGAGATCGTCGGCAACCAAAATGCGCCACCGTCTACAATCGTTCATCCTTTTGCTTGCGCCATTGGCTTCGCCCGCACCGGATCGTTGTGCAGCACCACTCGCTGCATATACGGCCATAGGCGTACCCTTAAAAGATGCAGCAATGCGATATACACGCAGATACACAGCAGCAAGCTTGCGAGCAGCGCAGGTATGACAGCAACCCCTTGCCCCGATGCGCTCAAGAAGAACAGCTGCGCACAGGCGTAAAGTATCAGCGCACAGGCCACAGGAATGATTCCCGCATTGATAAAATGCGGGGGAGTATGTGTCTCCCTGTGGATGAAAACAAACCCGGCGGATATACGCACAACATTGCCGCATATCATACCCAATATATAGCCATATACATGCAACGTCGGTATGGCTGTGAGCACCCACACCAATGCAAACTGTATGATCTCCCCTGTCGCGGCAAGCAGAAGCACTTTCTTTTGCTTGCCGAGGCCGTTCAATATGCTGGCTGTCAGAATTAAATAATAAGTGGAAATGGTCTGTATAAACAGTGCCATTGCCAGAAACGGCGGAACAGTCTGCCCGTAAAGCAGCCCGCACAGGAGCGGTATGAACGGCAGCAGCATTGCCGTGGGGGGTATCCCCAAGAGGCCCGCGGCCTCAATCCCTTTCTCGACTTTACGCGCAAGATCGCGTGAGTCTTTACGCGCGATACTACCCGCTATGCTTGGCATCAGCAAGGTGCATAGCGCGCCGACAAATGCGCTCGGCAGCATCATGATGGGCAATACCATACCCGATATCAGGCCAAGCGCACTGACGGCTTCCACCCTCGTATACCCTGCCAATGCCAGCCGCAAAGGGAATATGATGACCGATATGGCGGAAAACATATTTGCCAGCACGGAGGTGAA
>DLFZ01000103.1:0-5807 GCA_002482435.1 Christensenella sp. UBA7707 | reverse complement strand
TGCCCGCGCAGGAATTTTGCACCGTAGGAAATACCCAAGAATAGCACGCTGTATACTTCGCTCAGCGTCATACCCAGCAAAATCAAAAACGCCGTGTATCCATGATCGCCGTTGAGATAGCGCGTAAGCAGCATCCATGCAAGCGCAATGCGCAACAACTGCTCCCCAACCTCCGAGATTGCGGAAAACCGGACTTGCCGCGTGCCATGGAACATCGCCTTGAAAATGTTCTCGATACCGGTGAGTAATATGCAGACCAGTATCATCCAAAGCGCGTTTGCAGTACGTGGGTCGCCCAGTATCACGGCAGCTATTTCATCGCGCAGCAGAAGTATGGGCAGGGAGAAAGCACCTAAAAGTCCCAGAAAACAAAGCACCGCAAAACGGATGAGCTTTCGTATCCCCTTAAAGTCCCCATGTGCATGTAATCTCGCCGTCACGTGGGTGACAGCGACGCAAATACCAGATACGCATACAGACATCACAATGGCATACACCTGCATTACCAGCGTGTATACGCCCAATCCTTCCGGCCCGGCTAATCTGCCCAGCAGCACGCGATATGCAAAGCCTAAAAGCAGCAGCACCATATTGGATGCCGCAAGTATCGACGCCTGATAAAAAAAAGAGCGTTTGTTAAGCAATATGGTCGCCTGCCTCCCCTTGCCGTCGCCGTCCGTGCGGTGACTATATCATAGTTATGTTTTCAGGCTTCATTTTACGAAGAATCTGGTTTTCGCTGTTGCATAAACCGGGTTCCTCGATTCATTTCGGTGAAGCAAACAGCGAACCGTTCCAACTTTGAAGCGATATGTGTAGTCTTCAGCATAAGTTTTTTCAATTCTTTGCAGACGGAAACAGGGCGGTTATTCTCGGCGAAGAACAAAAAGAAATGCTCAACGAAAGGGGAGATGGAGAAGCAAAATCAAATTATGAATGTAGTTACTGAGATCAATATGCGCAGAATGCTCATTTAAAGCGCTTTTTCATATAGATAAAAATAGTTTAATCCATATTTACCAAGCCCTAAATCCACTTTATTCACATAAGTAAAGCCGTATTTTTCATATAGCCGAATAGCGGGCGTGTTGTTTTCGTAAACATCAAGCCGAATGGCTTTCGCGTGTTCATTCGTGCAATGGTGAATCGCAAAGTTCATCAAGCTTGTGCCGACTCCGCTTTTAAGGTAAGCGGGGTGAACAGCAAAGGTATGCACAACAAAAACGCTAGTGTAATCAGCGTCTACCTTCCATTTAACCTTGTTGTAAGCGGGCTCAGGAATATGATTTAATACAATGGAACCAACGATTTCTTCGGCACTTTTTGCAACATAAAGGGTTCCGCTCGCAACAGCGTTTGCTGCATCTTTACGGGTTGGATATACGCCTTTTCTCCAGCCCGGATAATTGATGTTGCACGCCAGAAAATCATTCAAATCGTCATAAAGCTTTGCGAGCTGGTCGACATCAAGTTTTGTTCCTTTTTCAATGACAATGTGCATGTAGGACACTCCGTCTCTAGAGTTATGTCGCAATATGGAATCTTTGTTTTATTCTACGTGGTAAACAAAAGAAGTCAACCCCTCTTGGCGCTAACTTCCGCCCTTCGAATCCCCTCAACAAAGACCAAAGCCATAGGCGCCCCTTAAAGGGTGCCTATGGCTTTGGCGCGAATGGGGGGATTCGGATTTTGGTCATCGGCATCGCCCTGCTTGCGTTTCACGCGGCGCACGGCGGCCTGACACAAAATCCGGGGCGGGAAAACAGTCCGCAGGACTGTTTTCTTAACCGCCCTTCGAATCCCTTCAATTATTAAACCAACAATTAAGGGGTATCCATTCGGATACCCCTTAATTGTTGGTGCGAATGGGGGAATTCGGATTTTGGGCATCGGCATCGCCCTGCTTGCATTCCATGCTGCGCACGGCGGCCTGACACAAAATCCGGCCGCTAAAAACGCTCCGTTGGAGCGTTTTTGCCACTGTGCGGCCGCGGCTTCGAATCCCTTCCATAATACAACCAAAGCTATGGGCACCCCTTAAAGAGGTGCCCATAGCTTTGGTGCGAATGGGGGGATTCGAACCCCCAAGGTTTCCCCGGCAGATTTTAAGTCTGCTGTGTATGCCGTTCCACCACATTCGCAAGGTTGCTTTTGCAACAGAATTATTATATGCGCTGCACCCCTCCTCGTCAAGAATGCTGCTTGCCGAAAAGTAGGACAGGGAGGCTGCGAAAAAAGCAGCGATCAAGTTGGATTGCCTGTTATCCGCCCTGTTCTTAACAATTTGAAAGGCGGCTGGCCGATAGCCAGCCGCCTTTTCGCTTGCTGCATACGTTTTTTAATCGTGCGTTTTCATGGCAACTTCTTTGTTGATGCGGGCGAGGAACTCGGCATTGGTCATCTTGCCGATGTCGCCGTCCTTGCGGGAGCGCACTGCCACAACGCCTTCTTCCACTTCTTTGTCGCCCACAACGAGCATGTAGGGAATCTTCTGCACCTGCGCTTCGCGAATCTTGAAGCCGATTTTTTCGTTGCGGTAATCCCGCTCCACGCGGATGCCGTAAGCCTCAAGCTCCTTGGCGAGCGATTCGGAATATTCCTGTGCGCGGTCGGTGATGGGCATCACCTTGACCTGCACCGGCGCAAGCCATGTGGGGAGCGCGCCTGCGTACTTTTCAATGAGCAGCGCCAGCGTGCGCTCGTAGCAGCCGATGCTCGTGCGGTGGATAACGATGGGGTACTTCTTCTCGCCGTCGCTATCGGTATACATCATGCCGAAGCGCTCCGCAAGCTGGAAGTCGATCTGGATGGTGATGAGCGTATCTTCCTTGCCGTGCACATTCTTGATCTGAATGTCGAGCTTCGGGCCGTAGAAGGCGGCTTCGCCGTCGGCCTCGGTAAACTGCACACCGAGGTCGTTGAGGATGGTGCGCATCACATTTTGCGTGGATTCCCAGCTTTCTTTGGAGCCGATGTACTTCTCACGGTTGTTTTCGTCCCATTTGGAGAAGCGGTAGGAAACATCGTCTTCAAAGCCGAGCGTGGTGATCATGTACTTGGCAAGGTCCAAACAGCCCTTGAACTCGTCTTCCACCTGATCGGGGCGGCAGGCAAGGTGGCCTTCGGAAATGGTGAACTGGCGCACGCGGATCAAACCGTGCATTTCGCCGGAGGATTCGTTGCGGAACAGCGTTGACGTTTCGTTGTAGCGAAGCGGCAGGTCGCGGTAGGAGCGCGAACGGTTGAGGTACGCCATGAACTGGAACGGGCAAGTCATGGGACGAAGCGCGAACACCTCGGCCTCCTCGTCGTTTGCGTCGCCCATAATAAACATGCCGTCGCGGTAATGGTCCCAATGTCCGGAAATTTTATAAAGGTCGCGCTTGGCCATAAAGGGCGTTTTGGTGAGCAGGTAGCCGCGTTTTTGCTCCTCGTCCTCCACGAAGCGCTGCAAAAGCTGAATGACGCGCGCTCCCTTGGGGAGGAGGATAGGCAGGCCCTGGCCGATTACATCCACGGTGGTGAAAAGCTCAAGCTCGCGGCCAAGCTTGTTGTGGTCGCGCTTTTTGGCTTCCTCCACCTGCGCAAGGTATGCCTCCAGGGCTTCCTTGCTGTGAAAGGCCGTGCCGTAGATGCGCTGGAGCATCTTNNCCTCCACGGCGGTGACGTATGCGTCAAGGTCGGCCCTCTTTTCAAATGCCGTACCGTAGATGCGCTGGAGCATTTTGTTTTTCTCGCTGCCGCGCCAGTAGGCACCCGCAACGTTCATGAGTTTGATGTTTTTGATTTTGCCGGTGCTTTCCGCGTGCGGGCCGGCGCAAAGGTCCACAAATTCGCCCTGCTTGTAGAAGCTGATCACGGCGTCCTCAGGAAGGTCGCGGATAAGTTCCACCTTGTAGGGCTCATCGAGTTTTTCCATGTAGGCGATGGCCTCGGCGCGCGGCAGCTCAAAGCGCTCAAGCTTGAGGTTTTCGGCTGCAATTTTTTCCATTTCTTTTTCGATGGCGGCAAAATCCTCAAACGAAAAAGTTTCGGGCGCGTCAAAATCGTAATAGAAGCCGTTTTCAATGGCGGGGCCGATGGCAAGCTTTACATCCTTATACAGGCGCTTTACAGCCTGCGCAAGGATGTGCGCTGCGGTGTGGCGGTACGCGAAGCGGCCGCTTTCATCGTCAAAGGTGCAAAGCTTCAGGCTGTGGTCGCCTGAAAGGGGCATGGAAGCATCCACGCGCTTGCCGTCGATCTCCGCGGCGAGGGTGGCCTTCCTCAAACGGGGGCTGATGCTTTCGGCAATATCGAGCGCGCTTACGCCTTCGGCGTATTCGCGCGCGGAGCCATCGGGAAATGTGATTTTCATAACCGGATCCTCCTATAAAAATTTTTGTCGGAAATAAAAAAACCGCCTCTGACAAATGCCAGGGACGGACGTTTACATCCGCGGTTCCACCCTAATTGGATTAACCCACTCAAAACGGCTTAACGCGCCGTAACGTTGCGGTCGCAAGGGCGGTATTCCCAACGCTTCCCGATACATGAGGCGCTTTCAGCCGGCGGCGCCATTCTCTTTCCATGTTGTACGGGACGGTACTGATCCTCGGTCTACCCGCAATCTATGAAGTTAATTTGATTGTAACCTTGCATGGGTTACTTGTCAACCGCAAAAAACGCAAATATTCTGCGGTGTTATTTTTGCTTTTTTCGTTCATTCTATGCTGTACGGTCTCCTTTTGTTCGTGTTTTTAAAAAGCGCGTTCCAGCATTTTCACAAAAGGGAGGTTTCTTTTTAAGCGCATACTAGAGAGTGACTGCACGGGTATGGCGGAAAAAGCATATCATGCAGAAGGATTGGATGGTGACATGAATGGCGGTGCGCACCGTAGGAACTTACGAATACGACGCCGACATCCCTCGGTTGATTAGGCGAAGGCTCAAAAAATCAGGCGGGTTCCTTACCTTGCGCGAGGTCGAAGGCAGGCATACGGCAAGCGCTAACCTTGAAAACGAACAGGAAACGGATTGGTGGTGCACGGCGGTCGCCGAGGTGCTGCTTTACGATATCGCGCACTTTGAACTGGCGCGCCTTGTAAACGACCTTCCTATTTCGCTGGAGCAAAAAAAGCTTGTGCTGCCCGAGGCCATCAAAAGCGCGCGCTCCGTGGGCACGGTACAAACGCTTAAACGCGAAATCGCCGCGCATTACGAGGGAAACGAAAACCTCGTGCTGGAAGGTTATGTGCGCTTTCGCATGAAGGACGTGCAAAAGGCGTGGGAACTCACCGTGATCCGCACGACAGAGGAGCTTTTGATCAAAAACGAATACCTCGAACTGATGAGTGTGCTTTCGGCGTTTGTGCAGCTTCAACCGCCGCGCGTGAAAGACGTTTCCGTGATTTTGAACCCAGACGGCAGCTGCACGCTTACCGACGATATGAACTCCCGCGTGGATTACGACAAGTGCACCGGCGACGGTGTGGTGAGCATTCTTGTGGGGCTCGCGCCCGAGCGCATTACCGTGTACGACCTTTCGGGCGGAAAAAGCACAATGCTCGCGGAAATCCTGATTCGCGTGTTCGAGGACAGGGTAAGGTTTTTTAAGTAGCCGCATAAGCGGCTTGTAGGCCATTATTAAAAAGACGAAGGCGGGGGAAAGCCCCCGCCTTTTTTCATAGCTTGCGTCACGAAAGAAACCGTTTATAATGGAAGCATGAACGAGCTTCTCAAAGAAAAAATTGCTTTGCTGCCCGACCTGCCCGGCGTCTACAAAATGTTTGACGCAATGGGGCAGGTGATCTACGTCGGCAAGGCGA
>DLFZ01000025.1 GCA_002482435.1 Christensenella sp. UBA7707 | reverse complement strand
AACACCATCACCTCGCATCCGGATTTTGAGCGCATTTACGGGCTTCGGGCGGACAAACGCCGCAAGCTTTCAAACGGCGGCAAGCCATGTACGCTCTATCAATATTTTGCAAAATGATGAAACAGGAAAAGCGCGGGAGCACCGCGCTTTTTGCTTATCAAAAAAGTGTCTGATGCCACTTTTTTGAGCTTGCACGCTTTGCCTAAAATGCTGCGCATTTCCGAGCGGCAAAGCGTGAGAAGAACGAAAGCCTACGGCTTTCCTCCGTTTCGGCGTTCATGCCGCCAAAGCCGGAATACAGTCAAGGGGCTGCGGCCCCTTGAGAATCCCGGTTTTTTTAACAGTTTGAAATGGGAGATTACCGCGTTTTTGCTTATCAAAAAAATTTCAAAGGAGTACAAGCATTGTAAAATAAAACCAATGCTTTACGTTATCTAATAGATGAATGCATTCAACCCATAGGTATGCTGAAGAAAACGCCATTCGAATGAAAGGGAGCCCGCATGGATCAAAACGAGTTTGTACAGCGCGCGCAACAGGAAAACGCGCGCCTCTACCGCACGGCGCTCTTGTACCTCGGAAGCGAAAAAAGGGCGCTCGACGCCGTGGACGAGGCGGTCTATAAGGGTCTTTGCGCCTGCAAAACGCTTCGTGAGCCCGCGTATTTTTCCACATGGCTCACGCGCATCCTCATCAACGAATGCAAGCGTGCGCTCAAAAGGGCGTGGCGTGAGCAGCCGTTTGAAACCCTGCCGGAAACGGCGGAGGCGGCGTTTGATGCACTGCCGCTCAAGGACGCGGTGCTGTGCCTGCCGGCGGAACTCAAAGAGGTTGTGATCCTTCGCTACTTTTCAGACTTTACGCTTACCCAGACCGCAAAACTTTTAAACATCCCGCAGGGAACCGCCGCAACGCGCCAGCGCCGCGCGCTTTTCCTTTTGAAGCTTGCGTTGGAGGAGGAATGAAAATGGAACGCAACGCGGAATACCTTATGCTTCGAGAAGAACTGAACCATACGCAAAATGATCTTGACTTTGCGCTTAGCCGCGCTTGCACAAGGCTTCGGCAGAAAAAAAGGCTTCGTATGTTTACCGTGCCTGCGCGCGCCATTTTGGCGCTTGCCGTGGTATTTGTGCTTCTTGTAAACCTTTCATGGAGCTTTGCGCTTGCCTGCTCCGGGGTGCCCGTACTTTCCGATTTAGCGGCAGCGGTGGCCTTTTCTCCATCGCTCAAGGCGATGGTACAGTACGGCTATGTACAGTATTTTAAGCAGGAGCAGACGCAAAACGGGCTTACAATGAAAATTGAATACCTAGTTGTGGATCAAAAGCAGATCAATATCTACTACAAATTGCATGATGAGGCTGGGAAAAGCTATGGCGTGTTCCCTGAAAGCGTTGTAATGCGTCACGGTGAATTCTGTGACATTGTGGGAATGAGAGGGGACGGGGTATTGGAAGGAAGCGACGGGCTGCGATGCGTGCAACTGGAAATTGGCAACGCCGACGTTCCCAGAACGCTGAGACTAACGTTTGTCGCCAGAGAATTGATTCCCGATGGTTCGGGCGGATTTCTCCCAAGCGAAAACAAAGCGGCGGAATTCATGTTTTCTATCGGGTTTAACCCCGACTTTACGCGCCAAGCCGAGGTCTATACGATCAACCAAAGCTTTACGCTTGACGGGCAAACGTTTACCGTTACGACCGTGGAGGTTTTCCCAACGCAAACGCGTGTCAACCTTGAGGCGGATGCCGCGAATACCTCGTGGATCACAGAGCTTTTCTGTTACATTGAGGACGAAAGCGGCACCCGCTATGATCGCCCCGAAGAGGGTATGCTCTCGACGATTGAGGATGATAAGCCCATGCGCAACGCGTTCCGGCTGGAAAGCCCGTATTTTGGAGGCGGCAAGCAACTGACGCTTTATATTTTGGGTGCGGCGTTGCTCGACAAGGACGCGCCGTCCGTCAAGGTCGACCTCAAAAACAATACCGCGCACGGACTGCCGGATGGCATAACCTTTGTTGGCACGGAGCGGGAAGACGATCTTGTGAGACTGCGCTTTTCATTGCGGCGTACGGGAAACCTGTTGTACAGAAGCGAAAGCGGTAACGATGTAAGCCTTGATTCGCGCTATTATAGCCTATCGGATCCGAGCGTGAAGACTGCCAGAGAAAACTTTCAAGAGTATTCGGAATACGACCCCGAGACGCAGGAGGAGACATATGTGGTCAACGCTGGGGAATCTTCCGTTGTTTATCTGCTGCCCGCGTACACCCGGATTTTTGAGGCACAAAGCCCTATTTTCATCGAAATCAAGTAGAAAACTTTTTTGGCAGAAACATAAAAGGGCCAGCTTTTAAGCTGGCCCTTCTTGCTATTTTCTGTTTGGCTGTTGCAGCATATGGTTATTGCGCCGCTTCTGCGGCCTCCCTAAGCTTATCCACCGCATCGGACTGTTCCCAAGGGAGTTCCTCTTTGCCGAAATGGCCGGAATTGGTGGTGCTCGTGTAAATGGGGCGGCACAGGTCGAGGGAATCGCGGATGGCTGCCGGACGGCAGTCGAACACTTTCAATACGGCCTGCTTCAAAACTTCGTCGTCGTACTTGCCGGTGCCGTAGGTATCCACCGTAATTTCTACGGGCCGCGCCACACCGATGGCGTAGCAGAGGGAAACAAGGCAGCGTTCCGCAAGACCCGCGTCCACCAAGTTTTTGGCGATGTAGCGGGCGAGGTATGCGCCCGAACGATCCACCTTGGTGGCATCCTTGCCGGAAAACGCGCCGCCGCCATGGGAAATAAAGCCGCCGTAAGTATCTACCATAAGCTTGCGGCCGGTCAGCCCTGTGTCGGCCTCATAGCCGCCCAAAACGAAACGGCCGGAGGGGTTGATGAACACGCGGGTGGTTTCGTCCATCGTGAAGTCGCAAAACGCTTCCTTCAAAATAACGTCGCGCACGTCGCGCGTAAGCTCTTCCATGCTCTTTTCTTCGTCGTGCTGGGTGGAAACGACCACCGCGTCCACGCGCACGGGCCTGCTGTCTTCATACACAACCGATACCTGCGCCTTGCCGTCGGGGCGAAGTCCCTTGATGCGACCGGACTTGCGCGCATCGGTCAAAAGCCTTGTGATGCGGTGCGCGAGCACGCAGGGAAGCGGCAGCCTTTCGGCGGTTTCCGCGGTGGCGTAGCCGTATAACACGCCCTGATCGCCGGCACCAAGCTCGTAAGCGTCCGCCTGTGCGGGGTTATCTACACCCTGCGCAATGTCGGGGCTTTGCTCATGCACAAGCACTTCAATCTCCACGGTTGAGGGGTCGTAGCCCACAAAGCGCATCGTGTTTTCAACGATTTCTTTGATGTTGGGCATTTTAGAAACGGTGATCTCGCCTGCAACAA
Source organism: Christensenella sp. UBA7707 (assembly GCA_002482435.1). Lineage (GTDB taxonomy): Bacteria > Bacillota > Clostridia > Christensenellales > CAG-138 > UBA7707. Next base: position 1,570 of record DLFZ01000025.1, on the reverse strand, counting down.
TCACTTTGCCCTTGGTCGCCATGGTTTCGCACGCAACGCGCGCGTTTTTATCTACGGCAAGGCATGCGTCCAAAACGGAATCGGAAATGAGGTCGCACAGCTTGTCAGGATGCCCCATCGTAACGGATTCCACCGAATAAATCGTTTTTGCCATAAAAATCCTCCTATACGGCGCGCGCCGTAAAGCAAAGGGCGCGGCGGCCGAAAACACTTTTGTAACCTTATTATGATGCGGTGACGCACGCGATTTGTCAACCTATTTTAGGGAATTTTGTAAAACCGGCAAAGCGGATCGTGTCCCGTTTCTATGCCTGTGTTGACAGAACAAAAGGGCATCGTTTATAATACTTAAAATATTTTAATTAAAAAATTTGAACAACAGGAGGCGCATATGCTGGAACGCAGCTTTGAAAAGCTTTATCTGCAATTTCGGGCAAACTATTTAAGGCAGATGTTTGCCGCCTCGGAGGGCGACGACGGGGGGTTGAGCGCGGCGGAGTTTTTCGGTGCGGAGACGGTGTATCTTTTGGGGCAGCCTACCGTAAGCGAGTTTGCGGCGTTTCTCAATGTATCGCTCCCAAACGCGAATTACAAAATCAACAACCTTGTAAAAAAGGGATATGTGAAAAAGGGGGTGTGTGAAAACGACAAGCGAGAGTTCCGTTTGAGCGTTACGCCGGAGTTTTTGAAGGATTACGGCATGAACAGCAAATGGACACGCTTTGCCATGCGCCGTATCCGCGAGTGTTTTTCCAGCGAAGAACGCGAAAACCTCGACCATATGATAAGGCGCATTTCCGAATTCATGGATCAGGCTGATCGAAACGAAGAAAACGAGGAGAAAGAACATGGCGATTGAAATCATTACCGATTCCGCATCCGACTTGGGCGGGATCAGCGGCAGTCTCGGCGTAACCGTGGTGCCGCTGCAGATCATTTTTCCGGAGCGTGCGTACTTTGACGGCGAGCTTTCCCGCGAGGCGTTTTACAGCATGCTCGCGAAGGCCGATCCGCTGCCGAGTACCAGCCAGCCTTCGCCGGCGGATTTTTTGGGGTATTTTGAGCGGGCAAAAAAGGCCGGAAACGACGTGATTGTCATCACCATATCGGAAAAGCTCAGCGGTACGCTGCAAAGTGCGCGCGCGGCAAAGGATTTGGCAGATTATGAGCGAATTTACTTGGTTGACTCCCAAATGGCAACCATGGGTGAAGCCGCGCTTGTGGAATACGCGGTAAAGCTTCGCGCGCAAGGGAAAAGCGCGGTGGCGATACAGGAAGAGCTTCTTCAGGCGAGGGGCCGAATTCGGCTTTTTGCGCTTGTGGATACGCTCACCTATTTACACCGCGGCGGGCGGCTGTCAAAAAGCGTTACCGTAATTGGCTCGCTTTTGAACGTAAAGCCTATTCTTTCGGTGGTGGACGGTGTGCTTGTTCCTGCTGGTAAGGCGCGCGGCTTTGCGCGCGGTGCACAGGCGGTGCTGGAACTCATCGAAAAAAGCGGTGGGGCGGATTTTGAAATGCCCGTTTACTTTGCCCATACCAACGCGCGGGAGCTTTGCGAGTCGTTTAT
>DLFZ01000121.1 GCA_002482435.1 Christensenella sp. UBA7707 | reverse complement strand
CCCATACTGACGTGGAGGGCAAGGTACATCTTGAAAGCAACGCTTGGGCGGTGCTTTCGGGCGTGGCTTCCCCTGAGCGCGGCAGGCAGTGTATGGATTCGGTAAAGGAATACCTGTTTACCGAATACGGCCTTATGCTAAACGCGCCGCCCTACACCAAATCTGACGATGGAATCGGTTTTGTGACGCGCGTTTACCCGGGTGTGAAGGAAAACGGCGCCATCTTCTCGCACCCCAACCCTTGGGCGTGGGCAGCGGAATGTATTTTGGGCAACGGCGCGCAGGCCATGGAGTTTTACGATGCGCTTTGTCCCTACAATCAAAACGATAAAATCGAGATCCGCCAATCGGAACCGTACTCGTATTGCCAGTTTGTGATGGGCAAGGCACACACCGCGTTTGGCCGCGCGCGCCATCCGTTTATGACGGGCAGCGCGGGCTGGGCGTATTATTCGGCCACGCAGTATATGCTTGGCGTGCGCCCGGGGTTTGACGAGCTTCAAATCAACCCTTGCGTGCCTGCTACTTGGAAAACGTTCTCCGTTTCACGGCAGTGGCGCGGCGCGTGCTTCCACATTCATATGGAAAACCCCGATGGCGTAGAAAAGGGCGTTAAGGCAATTTACCTGAATGGGAACCGGGTGGAGCGCATCGGCGTTGCGCCCGAGGGAAGCGTGCATGAGGTGCGCGTGATTATGGGCTGAGTCCCTTCGCCCCAGCTCGCGAAATTTGTATAATTTTCCTCAGAATAAGGAGATGGAACTACCATGATTCGCTTCGGAACAGGCGGCTGGCGCGCCATCATTGCCGACGGGTTTACGAAGGCAAACGTGCAGCTGCTCACCTACGCGCTCTGCCATATGATGCGCGATGAAAACGCGGCACAGCACGGCGTTTGCATCGGCTACGACAGGCGCTTTCTTTCCAAGGAGGCCTCCCATTGGGCTGCGGAGGTGTTTGCCGCGCAAAATATCCACTGCCGCGTGATCNNCCGCTTATCATGTTTACGGTAAAGCAGCTCGAGACGGATTACGGCATGGCGGTTACCGCCAGCCACAACCCGGCCGTATACAACGGCATCAAGCTTTTTACCGCCGGCGGGCGCGACGCTTCAGAGGCGGTTACCAAAAAGCTTGAAGGGTACATCGACCGTTTTGAGCGCGAGCTCATTCCGCTTATGGATTATGATGAGGCGCTTCAAAGAGGCATCGTTACCGAAATCAACCCGCTCAATGACTACATCGACAGCATTCTTGCGCTTGTGGATACCGAGGCCATCAAAAAGTCGCGTCTGAAAATTGCGCTCGACCCGATGTACGGCGTGAGCCAAACGAGCCTTCGCACCATTCTTTTAACCACGCGCTGCGAGGTGGAGGTCATTCACGAGCGGCACGATACGCTTTTTGGCGGCAGGCTGCCTGCGCCAAATCCCGATACGCTCAACAGCCTCAGTGCTTTTGTGGTGGAAAACAAATGCGATCTTGGCATCGCTACCGACGGCGATGCCGACCGCATCGGCGTGATTGACGATGCCGGCGAGTTCGTGCACCCCAACAAGCTTTTGGTGCTTCTCTATTACTATTTGCTGCAATACCGCGGCTGGCACGGGCCTGTGGTGAGGAACAACTCCACCACGCATCTTCTTGACCGCGTTGCTAGGGCGTACGGCGAAATTTGCTACGAGGTGCCGGTGGGCTTCAAGCACATTTCCTCAAAAATGGAGGAGATGGGCGCCATCATCGGCGGCGAATCGTCGGGCGGGCTTACGGTGCGCGGGCACATTCGCGGCAAAGACGGTATCTACGCCGCAGCGCTTCTCGTGGAGATGACCGCAAAAACCGGCAAGCGCCTTTCAGACCTTTACGCGGAAATTACGAAGAAGTTCGGCGAGGTTTATACCGCCGAGGCGGATGTTACGCTCAACCGCGTTAACAAGCAGACGCTCATGGACCGGCTGTTTGTGGATAAGCAGCTTCCCGTGTTCCCGTTTAAAATCGAGCGCATTTCCTACCTCGACGGGTGCAAGGTGTATTTTGAAAACGGCGGCTTCATGGTTGCACGCTTTTCGGGCACCGAACCGCTTCTCAGGTTGTGCTGCGAAATGAGCACGCAACACGATGCAGACGCCTGCTTGAGGCTGTTTGAGGAGTTTCTTCAGGCACAAGCGGCGTAAACGGGCGCCTAAAATATGAATTAAGAAAAGGGCTTGCGGCGGCAAGCCCTTTTTTACGGCGCATAAACGCCGAAAACGGAAAAGTTGTTTTTATAAATTTTTAACAAAAGGATTCCTGCACAAAATGTTATACTTGCTTGTATAAGCGGCATGGAAAATATGGATAAAAAGAGGTGAACCGCGTGGCTGGCGCATGGAAAAACAAAGGGGCGTTTTTGTATGCAAAGCTTGTGCTTGCCGCCGCGCTTTTTCTTGCGGGAGCGGGGGGAACAATCTTTGCGCTGAGGGTTTTCTATGCGTGGGGCAGCTTTGTTTCGCCGTTTTCGCTTGTGTTGATCGCGCTTAGCGTTCCATTGCCCGTTGCGCTTGCAACGTGGCTGCTTCATTCGTTAAGCGGTAGCGATTGCTTCCGTAAAGGGCTGTTTACCGCAGTCTGGTGGTTTTTTGTTGGTTTGTACGGCGTTATCCTTTGCTTTGTGCTCTTTGGCGGCGGGCGGAGGGATTACGACTATTCTTACCTGCGGGCCAATCTGACCCCGTTTTCCTCCATTTTATAAGACGTTAAAAGCGCGTTTGGCATACGGTTTGACGTTCGGCCGCTTGTGGGGATTATCGGAAATGTGGGCTTGCTTTTTCCAATGGGCTTTTTGCTTCCGTGGAAAATGCGGGGGGCGCATCCCGGATGGTCGTCCGCGGCGCTTCTGCTCGTGGCTGTGGTCATGGCGGAGCGGTTGCAGCAGCTTTTCACCGTAGGCGTATTTGATATCGACGATATTCTTCTCAACTTTATTGGGGTTCTACTTGGCATTGCCATACAAGGTGCGATAAAGGGAGTGGCTGCAAAAAAGGAAAAAAGCAGCGGCGCCTAAATGGTTCCTTTGTCGGTCTTTGTGAAAACGTGTTTTTATGGTACAATATCCCAAACATCATTTTATCCTGTTCCTTTCGTGCTTGGCTTTTCCGCTGTGTGATAGCCGCGCGAAAAACAGGATATGCTTAAAAAGAAATACCGAAGCGGAGGTAGTTACATGGAGCTTAAATCGCGCAAGGAAATGAACCCCCAATACATGTGGGATTTTACGCACATTTTCCCCAACAAGCAGGCCTGGGAGGACGCTTACAAGCAGGCGTGGGCGCAGGTGGAAACACTCCCCGCACTCGAGGGCACGCTCGGCAAAAGCGCCGATAGCCTCAAACACGCACTCGACGCGGTGTTTGCCGC
>DLFZ01000216.1 GCA_002482435.1 Christensenella sp. UBA7707 | reverse complement strand
ATCTGCGCGTAACCGGTAAGCCCCGCCTTCACCTTAAGACGGTAGCGAAACTGCGGAAAGTTTTCGCAAATCTTTTCAAAAAGCTCCGGCCGCTCGGGCCTTGGGCCAACCACCGACATTTCGCCCTTGAGCACATTGATGAGCTGAGGCAGTTCGTCGATGCGAAGCATGCGGATTATACGCCCCACACGCGTCACGCGGGCGTCGTTTTTTTGCGCAAGCTGCGCTTGCCCACCTTTTTCCGCATCCTCGCGCATGCTGCGAAATTTTATGATAGTAAACACCTTGCCGTCGAGCGTGAGGCGCTCCTGCTTATAAAACACCTTGCCTCCATCCTCGCACTTGATGGCAATTGCCACGATAAGAAGAAGCGGGCTTAAAACGATTAGTCCAACGCCTGCAAGGATAAGATCCACCGCGCGCTTCATAAGCCTCTGCTCTATGGTAAGCCCACGGTTTTTTAAAAGAAGCATCGCGGAGTCGCCGATGAAGATGTCGTGCGCAAGGTGAATCATGATATCCTGCATGGCGGGCATAAGGTAAAGCCGCTTGTCGTGCTCGAAGCAATAGTCAAGAAGCCGCAGTCTGAGCGTATAGTCAATTTCACCGAGGATGACGGAAGAAAACCCATCGATCTTTTCAGCGAGCGCCTCGAACCCGTCGGACTCAAACAAAACAAGCGAGACGAGCTGGCGCTTTTTGGAACGGTTGAATTTTCTGATGAGTGCCGCGTCGTTTTTGTTGCGCCCGCAGATAAAAACGGCGTTGCGTACGGGGTAAAGCCTGAAATAAATATCGTTTGCCAGCCAATAAAGAAGGCTGCACAAAAACACCTGCGCCACGGTCAAAAAAACGAGCGGCCACCAATCAAGCATTTTTCTTGCGAGAAGGCTTAAAATACAATAGGTGATAAAATTGGTGACGCTTGCGGCAAGCACATAGGAAAACACGATTTCCTTTAAAAACAGCACACCGATTTTGAAACAGTTGTAAACGGACGCGAACAGCACAAATAGAAACGCATAAAGAAGAAAAAGGAGGATGTTGCCCCAAAAATAGAAAAGGGAAACCCTGTAAAAATCAAAAACTACCTGCCCAAAGGCCGTCACCGTTGCAAGCACGATCAAGGCCTTGTTGATAAAAACCGCGGTTTTTTTAAACTCTTTGGGCGAAGCCTTTTTCATAGCATCCCTTTGTTTGCGCGCCGTCTTCATGATCAATGGCGCACAAAATCCACGGTTTAGTATTGGTTTTTGGTCTTACGGCATATGCGAGCGGAATTGTTTGCCTATTTTAAAACAGGCTTTGATTCCCATGTTTTACGTTTGCAAACCTACACAAACTGAACATAACGTATACGCGAGGTCTTTTTAAAAAGAAGAGATGCGCGCGAGCTTGGAGATGAAAATGGAACGAAACGAACAACAAAAAAAACAGCCCAAAAAGCGTTCCGCCGCCGGACGGATTGCACTGGCGACGGCGCTCGTATTTTTTGCGCTGTTTTTGGTTTTAGGTGGGTGGCTTTACAGCATCTATCTGGAGGGCAAAAGCAACCTCAACAACACCGTGCGTGAAACGCCGGAGCCGGACGAACCGGATATTTCTCCATCGGAAATGGTGGAGGTTTCCCCCGACGACCTCGGCGTGGACGAAAGCCTGCCCTCCGACTGGAATAACATCCTTCTTTTGGGAAGCGATTCGAGAAGCGGCAAAAGCTACGGTCGCTCGGACGCAACCATCATTGCCTCGGTCAACACAAAAACCGGCGAAGTAAAGCTGACCTCTTTGATGCGCGACATTTGGCTTGAAATACCGCGCAAGGGGAAAGGAAAGCTCAATGCCGCCCTCGCCTATGGCGGCCCTACGCTTGCGATGAAAACCGTGAACGAAACATTCGGCATGAACATTACTTCCTATATTTTTGTGGACTTTGTGGGTTTCCCCTACATCATCGACCAGATCGGCGGCGTTTCGCTCGACATTGAAAAAAAGGAGCTCAGGTACCTCAACGAAACCATTGGCGACCTGAACAAGAAAAACTACCCCAAGGGAACAGATTTTTCCCCTTTGGAGGAATACGGAGAAGATACAAAGCTTACCGGCATACAGGCGCTTGCCTACGCGCGCATCCGCCATGCAGACAGCGATTTTGAACGAACACAGCGGCAGCGAAACGTTTTGATGGCCATCTTCAAAAAGGTGAAATCCCAAGGGGTTTCCTTAAACCTGGCGGGAAGCGCCGCAGCCATTTTGCCAAGCGTCGAAACCAACATGTCGCTTTCTGAGCTCTTAAAGATCAGCGGCAAGATCATCGCAAGCGATCTTGACACGCTGAAGGAGCTTCGCATCCCCATCGACGGCAGTTACAAAAGCGGCACTTACAACGGTACCTATTCTATCCGCCCGGATTTTGAGGAAAATACCGCGGCGCTGCACGAATTTATCTACGGGGAATAAGCGTGAGCGTATACCGAAAAAGGACGGTGGAAAGACCACCGCCCTTTTTGCATATCGCATTTTAGCTCGCCTTTTTGCATTTTACCTGTATTTGCATTGCAAGCTATACCGCGCTATGACATAATAAACGCAATCAAAACGGGGAAGGAAATTTTATGGAAAAGGTCATCGAAGTAAGCGGCCTCAAAAAAAGTTATGGGGCTGTAGAGGCCGTAAAAGGGCTTGATTTTTATGTGGAACGCGGAAAGCTTTTTGCGTTTCTTGGGCCGAACGGTGCGGGAAAATCCACCACCATCGACATTCTCTGCACCATTTTAAAGCCGGACGAGGGCGAAGTGAGCATTTGCGGCCACCGCCTCGGCAGTGCGGACGCGGCAATTCGCTCGTCCATCGGCGTGGTGTTCCAAAACAACCTTTTGGACCCTCTTCTCACCGTGAAAGAAAACATCCTTACGCGTGGCAGCTTTTACGGTAAATCCGGCGCAGCGCTCAAGGAGGCAGCACTTAGGGCCGCTACGGCTGCCGACACCACCGAATATTGGAACCGCCCTTACGGCAAGCTTTCTGGCGGACAGCGCCGCAGGGCGGACATTGCCCGCGCGCTTGTGAACGCGCCAGAGGTACTTTTTCTGGATGAACCCACCACCGGCCTCGACCCGCAGACCCGCAAAAATGTTTGGGAGCGCGTGCAACGTCTGCAAAAGGAAACGGGTATGACGGTGTTTTTGACCACGCATTACATGGAGGAAGCCGAGGAGGCGGATTATGTGATTGTCATCGACGACGGACGCATTGCCGCACGCGGCACGCCCACAGCGCTTCGCGCACAGTACGCAAGCGACCTTTTGAAGCTCTTCCCGCTCGACGAAGCATCAACAACAGCCTTGCTTCATGAGGTGAATGTTGAGTTTTCCCGCGTGGGCGACCGGCTTGTTGTAAAAATCCCCTCCACAATGGATGCGCTGCCGCTTCTTGAGCGCTTAAAGCCGTTTCTCAAGGGGTTTGAGGTGCTCAACGGAACCATGGATGATGCGTTCATCGGCATTACAGGAAAGGAGATACGGGAATGAAACAGCTGGTTTTGCGCAACCTTCGCGTGTACTTCCGCGACAGGCTTTCGGTTTTCTTTTCGCTGCTTTCGGTGATGCTCACGTTCCTGCTGTACCTTTTGTTTTTAGGCGACGTATGGACGAGTGACCTGCCGGACGTTAATGGCGCACGCAGCATGATGGACGGCTGGATTATGGCAGGCCTTCTCTCGATCGCCTCCGTCACCACAACGCTCGGCGCGGCCGGCATTATGGTGGACGACAGAACGACCAAAGTCCGCAAGGACTTTGAGGCATCCCCCCTCAGCCGTGCAAGCCTCGCGGGTGGCTACATCCTTTCCTCATTTGGGGTAGGCTCGCTGATGACGATCATCGGCCTCATTCTCGCAGAAGTGTACATCGTGCTCAACGGCGGAGAGCTTTTAAGCTTGACGCAGCTTTTCAAAATACTTGGGTTGATTCTTCTTTCCGTGCTGAGCAACACCGCGCTTTTGACGTTTCTGGTCACGTTCTTCAAAACAAATTCCTCGTTCGGCACGGCAAGTACGCTTGTGGGCACGCTCATTGGCTTTTTGACAGGCATTTACATTCCCATAGGCATGCTGCCTCAGGCGGTGCAAGGTATCATCAAGCTGCTCCCGGTTTCCCATACCGCCGTTTTGATGCGCCAGATCTTCATGGAAAAGCCTCTTCAAGCTGTGTTCTCCGGCGCACCGCAGGAGGTTGTCACAAAAACGCTTCAAAGCCTCGGCGTGCAATTTTCCGTGAATGGCACCGAGATAGCACCTATCGTGAGCGTGCTTTTCATCGCGGGTACGGTCGTTGTGTTTTTTGCCTTGAGCGCATGGCGCATGGCAAAAAAAGAAAAGTAAACATTGCGTTTTCCCAATAATAATCCC